>CAZLUF010000036.1:0-10852 GCA_964562645.1 uncultured Candidatus Peribacteria bacterium | reverse complement strand
TTACTGGCACCTTCCGCAGTATTCCTACCGCTGGACTAGGCGAGTATTCCATTCAGTTGAACTTGGTGCCCGGCGACGATGTGGTAGGCAACCCCCTCTACTGGGTGGGCTCCTTCCGCTTGGCCGCGTATCGCAAACCCGAGTTTAAGCTCGATCTTACCACAACATCACCCGAGTATACCGACCGCCAAACCCTGGGCGTGAACATTGCCGGCGCCTACTACTTTGGCGCCCCACTGCGCGGTGGTAAGTACACCTGGACCGCTGAATTCACCGATTATTACTTTAATAAGTACACCATGGATGATGGCTGGTATTCCTTTGCCTTAGAAGATAACTGGTGTTACTGGAACTGCGAACGACGCACGACAGCCCTAGGTTCTGGCGAAGGCACGCTCGACTCAAACGGGCAAGCCAAAGTAACCATGCCTCTGTCGCTAAGCGACAAAGCCATCAGCCAAATTGCCACAGTGAATGTGGAGGTGACAGATCAAAACAACCAAGGAGTGAGCAACTCCGTGGCTGTACCAGTGCATAAGAGCCAAGTGTACATTGGTATCCGCACCGACGAGAGCGTATTCACGCCCGGGAGTTCCAGTAAAGCACGCCTCATTACCCTCAAGCCCGATGGCACTCCCGCCCCAAACCAGAATGTACAACTTCAATTGTTCTCTCGCACCTGGACTTCCATCCGCAAGAAAGGTGTAGATGGTGAGTTCTACTATGAAAACGAACCCAAAGACACACTGGTGAATACCGACAGTGGCACCACCGATGCCGATGGTAAGTTGGTTCTCAACTTTACCGTACCTAGTGGTGGTGAATACCGTTTGATCGCTAGCGGTAAAGACAGTTCAGGCAACAGCGCTAAAGCTGGAACAAGTTTGTACGCCTGGTCCGATACGTACATCAACTGGCCACGCAGCAACAACGACCGCATGGATATTGTGACCGATAAGCCGAGCTACAAAGTAGGGGAGACAGCTAAGCTCCTCGTTAAGTCACCTTACCAAGGCAAGGGCGTAAAGGCCCTGGTAACCGTAGAGCGCGATAACCTGATCACAAAATCAGTCATCGACATTAAGAGCACGGCCCAAACAATCAGCGTGCCGATTGAAGACGCGCTGGTTCCCAATGCCTACGTTTCGGTAATTATTCTCAAGCCGCGCCAAGGCGAAACATTCGATAAGGAAGATCGCGATACTGGCGCGCCAGCGTTTAAGATTGGCTATGCGCAATTACATATCGAAACCGAAACTAAGGCTCTTAACGTTGAGGTAAAGACCGAAAAGAAGCAGTACCAACCTGGTGATAAGGTGAATGTGACAATTACCACCCGAGATTATCAGAACAAGCCCGTAGCAGCAGAGGTTTCGCTGGCCACGGTAGATCTGAGCCTGCTCGCCCTCACTGGTAACCCTCTGCCCAATTTGGTGGAGCAGTTCTATAGCCAGCATGGACTAGGAGTGATGACAGCCGAATCACTCAACATGCTCCTAGAACGCTTTAAGCCCGGTAGCAAAGGTGGTGGCGGAGGCGAAGATGGCGATTCCAGCGTGCGTGGCAATTTTAAAGACACCGCCTTTTGGCAAGCCAACGTTGTAACGAATGCCGACGGTACAGCCACGCTCTCATTTACACTCCCAGACAACCTCACCCCTTGGCAGCTCCTCGCAATTGCCCATACCAAGAACCATTTCTTTGGCACGGCCAAAACAGAAATTGTGGAAACCAAAGATATTCTGGTTCGGCTGGTACGCCCCCGCTTTGCATTGGTAGACGATGCCTTTAATCTCGGTGCCATCATCCATAACGAAAAAGATACGGATACCGAACTCACTGTCACCCTGAGTGGTTCTGGCTTTACGGCCAAAAACACGACTCAGAAGATCCGTGTGAAGGCCCATGAACAACAGAAATTAGAATTCCCACTCACCATTACCACCGCTAAGCGTGCGACATTTAGAGTGAGTGCCAAAAGCAACCTAGGCAACGATACAGTGGAAGAGAGCATACCGGTTGATCGTGCACTGGTGCCACAAACCACAGCCACAGCGGGCAACACCATGACGCACGTAACAGAAAAGATCACCGTGCCAACAGCCGAAGTGGCCCCACGTGGCCAAGTGGAATTGCGTATGTCGCCCTCGCTCTTAAGCTACTTACCCGGTGGGCTGGAGTACGTCACTACTTACCCCTACGGCTGCGCCGAACAAACGACTTCAGCGTTCTTACCGAGCCTCATTTTGAGTCGGCTGCAGGGGTATGAGTCTATGAAGTTAGTGGATCAAGCAACGCTCAAGACTCGAGTCGAAACTGGTATCCATACCCTCTACGCGTTCCAGAACTCCGATGGTGGATTTAAGTACTTTGAGGAATCGCTCCACAGCAATCCCTACCTCACAGCTTACGTGCTCTTTGCCCTGGAACAGGCTGCTAAGGCCAACTATACGGTGGATCGTGCTGTGATTAGCCGGGCGACCGATTACCTCAACCAGTACCTGCGTAATCAGAACATGAGCTCGGCGCCTGATTTGGCGATTCGTACGTACATTCTGTTTGTCTTGAGTGAAAACGCCACTGTCGACCAGAACTTGGTGGTAGCTATGGTGCCGCTAAGTAAAGACTTACCGGCGTACTCGCGTGCCGAACTGGCCATGGCTCTTAAGAATATTGGACAGAATGGTCAAGCCAGTAAATTGCTCACTACTCTCGTCAACGAAGCCAAAGTGGATCCTCGCGGTACGCACTTCGAAGAGGCTGATACTGGTCGCTACTGGTACGCCATGCAGAGTGCTTCTCGCACAACCGCCACAGTCCTCCGTGCCATCATTCGTATTGATCCCTCACATCCACTCGCTCCAGATATGATCAAGTGGCTCCTCAATGCTCGCATCAATCAACACTGGGATAGCACCCAGAGCACCAGCACAGTCCTTTTGACGCTCCTTGAATACGTACAGGCCAGCGGTGAACTCGATTCCCCCGAAAAAGGAAAGATTGCCGTGAATGGTAAAACTGTACTCGAGAAATCGTTTGCCACGAGCGAGCTGCGCACGGCACTTTTTGAATCACTGAGTCTCGATACTCTCGGACGCGGCACCACCGCCACGGTTGATATAGATGCCGAAGGCAAAGGCCGACTGTACTACGATATCGTGCTGCAGTACGACACTGTCGAAACTGATCCTGTGGAAAACGGTCTCAGCATCACGCGCAAGATCACCGAACTCAACGATACTGACCCTCGCCGTTTGCCCGAAATCTCTACCGCCAAACTAGGCGAGAACTACCGCGTGACTCTTACGATTACTGTGCCGGAAGAAGGCCACCAGGTAGCCGTAGAAAGCATGCTCCCCGCCGGGTTCGAAGCCATCGACTTTAGTTTTGCTACCGCCCCAGGTGGCCGTGTGCGCGAGGCGTTTGAAGCCCAAGAGCAATGGAACCCCTGGTACCAAAGTAGTGAAGAAAATGCGCTTTGGTACTTCTCGCACCGCGAATTCCGTGATGATCGCGTGTTCTTGTTTGCCGATTGGCTACCTGCCGGTGTGTATAAGTACACATACCTCGTACGCGCCACTCAACCCGGTAACTTTAGCCTGCGCCCCAGCCGCGTGTGGCAAATGTATTTCCCCGAAGTACTGGGTCAAACCGAAGGTAAGCGCTTTGTTGTTCAGCCCTAATGAATACACGCAGACGTAGTAGGCTACAACTGTTACTGCGTAATCATCTACCTAGGTGGAAGCTCCGCGCTCCACCTAGGTTTTCATGGAAGCAAGCAGTAGGAGTGCTAGTACTCTGTGTGATCGTAGCTGCGTTGTGGCCGCTACCAGTTGTCGTTCGAGATGGCCAAGCGAATGCCTCGGTACGAATTCTCGATCGACATGGGCAACTGCTCTTTGAATCGCGCCGAGCCAGTATTGGGTACCACCAAGTAACGCCGCTCAGTGAAGTTCCAAGTAGCCTGATCCAGATTCTTATCGCCACCGAAGATCGTGCCTTTTTTAATCACAGCGGAATACGGCCAACCTCCATCCTCCGCGCTTGGTGGCAAAACTTCAACTCCGGTGAAACTGTCTCTGGGGGCAGCACGCTCACCCAACAGCTGGTGCGGATTCGTACCAATAAACGATCTGGCTCTCTGCTCCGTAAACTCCAGGAAGCGTGGTATGCACTTAAATTGGAACGGTACCTGAGCAAAAGCCAAATACTCAGTGCCTACTTAAACGAGGCCTACTTTGGACACGGTGCCTACGGTATCGGCAGTGCGGCCAAGGTGTATTTGGGTAAGAGCATAGGCGAACTGACCATCGGTGAGCAGTGCCTGCTGATTGGCCTACTGCAATCACCTAGTCGGTACGATCCATTTGTACACCCCGTGACAGCCAAGCAGCGCCGTGCTCGAGTAGCTGCCGCTGCCGTTTCGGCCGGTGTACTAAGTAATGAGCAGCTGAGCGAGATTGCAATAGAGCCTATGCTCCTGCGGAGCTCACCGCTTGAACTAAAGGCCCCACATTTTGCCATGTGGATAGAATCGCTCGCACACACTCAGAATCGATCGGGAACTCTGTACACCACACTCGATGCCGGACTCCAAAGACAGATTGAGTCGGCAATGCTGTACAAATTGGCGCAATTGGCCGATAAAAATGTGACCTCGGGAGCCGTGGTAGTACTCGATGCACAGACTGGCGATATTTTGGCGATGGTGGGGAGTAGCGATTACTTTGCAACCGATTTAGCTGGCCAAGTGAATGTAGCCCTGGCGCTACGTCAACCCGGTTCCACCCTTAAGCCGTTTACGTATGCACTCGCACTGGAAAAGGGCGATACGCTAGCCACCACCGTAGCCGATGTACAAACCACTTTCGCTACCAAAGAAGGTACTCCATACATTCCACGTAACTACGATTACCGAGAACACGGGCTAGTGCGTTACCGCGAAGCCCTAGCCAACTCCTATAACATTGCAGCTGTACGTGTACTGGAGCGCGTGGGGGTAGGACAACTCTTGAGTTTGCTTGAGGCTGCTGGAATTACGAGCCTCACCGAACCCGCCGAACACTATGGCTGAGCTCTCACGCTTGGAGCAGGGGAGGTTTCGCTCTTAGAATTAACACAAGCCTACGGAGCCTTGGCACGCGGTGGAGTGACACTGCAGGCGCGTAGCGAGCTCTCCGCCCCTATACAGACGGGCAAGCGAATACTCAGCGCCGAAACGGCTTGGCTCATTACTTCAACACTCCAGGATAATCTGGCTCGCGCCGAGCAGTTTGGCACCGAAAGTGTGTTGAAGTTCGATTTTCCTGTGGCAGTTAAAACCGGCACCAGCCGAAACTCGCGCGATAACTGGGTCGTGGGCTACACACCCGATGTAGTGGTAGGTGTTTGGGTTGGGAACGCCGATAACACCCCTATGCGCGGTACCTCGGGCGTAACGGGAGCGGGGCCTATTTTCCACGAAGTCATGCTGCTGGCTACGAATAACCAGACAAAACGGGGCTTCGCGCCGCCATCCAACATCATCAGTGCGCGTATCTGTAGCCTCTCGGGGTTACTCCCCAGCCCCGAATGCTTGCGCCAAACCACTGAGTACTTCCAAGTTGGCACAGCACCAACCAGTATCGATTCCATGCATCAGCGCACGCGTATAGATATGCGTAACGGTCTACTAGCTCTATCCACTTGCCCACCCAACACTACAACCGAGCGCCTGACGTATCGATTTCCTCTAGAAATTCAAGCCTGGGCCAGAGACGCCGGTTACACCCTCACTCCTGATCGTACATCCCCACTCTGTAACGATACCGATTCAGACACTTCTCCTACGCAGCCACGGCAGATTCAAATTTCTCAGCCCGACCCTGGTGACGTATTTGAACTTGATCCCACACTTCCGAATGACAGTGAACGCATTACCTTTACGGCTCGGGCCACAGGCGTAGAACAAGTTGAATGGCTCATAAACGGTAACAGCATGGGCACTGCCAGTGGCCCCAATTTCCGTATCACATGGCCCGCTCAAGTTGGCACCTGGCACGTTGTTGCCCGTGGAAACAACACCAGCGATGAGCGCACGTTTACCGTGCTGAACCGGCACGCCAATGAGTAGAGGACTTTAAGATGGCCAGTAGCCAGAGCACCATGGCAAGTAGCAAGCCTGGGTACATGGGTTCTATACCAAAAAACGCGGTGCCCGTGCGTAAGCCGATCAGCAACCACACTGTTGAACAGAGGCTGCTCAGTAACATAATCGGCAAGACTAACCCTCGCTCTATCGGCCATTTGGGTGCCAGGTAGTACCAGAGTGTTGGAATGAGCAAGGCTGGCAACACCACGGTAGCGATGCTGTACCACAAACCCACAACACTGGGCAGAAAGTAGGCGAGGAGCAAACTACAGAGCGAGGTAATACTTAAGCCGATCCACATGTGACTATGTGCCCCGCCTGTAGCACCCCGACACCGCCACCAGAGATCACGCGTGAGTGACTGCGACGCCAAAAAAACCATGCTATTACTGGTCGACATCACCGTCGCGAGCATGCCCACAAAAAAGAGCCCCAGCAGACCAGCCGGTAATACTTTGGACGCAAGTAACGGAAACGCCAGCATTGGCTCGCTGAGATCTGGGAGTGCCACTCGGGCATA
Organism: uncultured Candidatus Peribacteria bacterium; assembly: GCA_964562645.1. Lineage (GTDB taxonomy): Bacteria > Patescibacteriota > Gracilibacteria > Peribacterales > Peribacteraceae > CAZLUF01. The sequence continues at coordinate 4,202 of CAZLUF010000036.1, read as the reverse complement.
CAAACCGGCCAGAGTAGTAATAGCATCGAAGAGGGCCCAAAAGAGGATACTCCACAGTATTCCTGTACGGGCAATACGAGGTGTTGCGGCCGCTGCCGAACGTTGGTGGAACGAAGGATCGACAAACGTCCAGAGTGCGATAAAAAACCACACCACAATGTACTGCCAGGTATTGCCCCCATGCCACGTGCGATGCAGAGGCGGCAGGGCGGTAAGCATATCGGGTAACGAAGCTACTTTGACAAAGGCGAAGGGCAAAATGATTGCCATACCCACAAACATGAGTACGAATTCCAAGGTATCGGTCCAGATATCAGATCTAAAACCACCTACCAACAAATACACCATGGAGATCACTGTGGCGAAAGCCAGACACCAGATTAATGACCAACCTAAAACGAGTTGAACGATGGTCGCCAACATGAGGATATACGGGGCAGGACTGCTCAAAATAAAAACAAAAAGTGCTGCGCAGTAGCCCGCCGCCGGACCAAAACGATCATGGAAGATATCGGGCAAACTGACGAATTGCTTTCGCTGTACTTTTTCAGCCAAAAACCAGGCAAATAGTCCAGCAAACACATAATACGGCAGCGCCTGGGTAACCCAGTTACTCACCCCATACAGGTAGGTAAATTCTCCAACGCCTAATACCCCTCCGTAAAACGTAGCCGTGAGACTCATTACGAACAACGGGAGGGTGAGCCTACGCCCCGCTAAAAAATAATCTTCGTCGGTGGCTCGCTGTTTATACCTAGCGGCTAAGCCCACGACTGTTACCAAGACGAAGTAGGCAAAAATGATACCAAGATCTAGCGAAGTAAAAGCGATTGTCATAGATGATGCGGAAAGAGGACACCAAGCACGCCTTGAGTCAGAGTAATGGTAACGCTCGCCTGGAGTGCAACATTACGAATACCGTCGCGCTCCCCTAGGCCTAAGTTCTCGTTATGGAGTGGATACTCAAGCCCCAGAGTACGAATACCCTCGGCTCGGGGGAGTGGCAGTAGTGATACGCAATCACCTGGTTGTACTGCAAAAGAGTGGCTGCCGGCACTAATGATCTTGAGTACGTTTTGCTGATCTAAGCACTCAATACGTAAGCGATGGCAAAATTTTGTACAGGCACTCAATGCCCCTAGCACATGATCTACTTCGCCATGGAGTGCCTGGGCAATAGCCACCGTCCCAAAACCCTGATCTAGGCAATACTGTAGGGCTTTTTCGAGATCGGTTGTCTCTTGGGAATGCTGGAGCAAAAAAGGCACATTGGCGAACTGCTGCCGAGTTTCTGTGGTAATGGAATCTCCATCACCAATGATGCAACTGGGAACTATTCCGCTGTGAGCTAGTGCATTGGCTCCACCATCGGCTGCGATGATCGTTGCAAATTGTGCGACGAGTGCCGTAAGGAGCGTGCGCGACAGCGGCGTACCATTAGCGATAATTATGGCATCCATGAACTCTTCGATGGTAAGTAGAGAGGCCCGCGATACAAGTTGCTGAGCACAGCTCCATCGCTGATTACCGAATGTAAGAGCGCGTTCTCCGGAAGCACCGGGCGATACTGCGATTGACCAAGGTAATCGATCACGTAATCGGCTTGCTCTGGTGGAGATGTCACAAACAGTACATCTGGCTCAAATATATAAGCGTTGACCATGGTGATATCGGGTGCCGAAAGGCGAATGGGGCGCCGATCATCGTGGGCAACAATCCAATGAAGTAGGCTGCGTGTACTCAGTGCCCAGTAGTCGATCTCTACCTGGCCCTGTACCCACGACCCTGGCACAGTAAAGTAGGCAAACTGAAAAGGATGATGACTGCTCATCCATAGTGCCATGTACACACAGTAGCCCATAAGCCCACGGGCGAACCACTTTCTCCACCGAAACTGCAGACTATCGGCTATGGCTTTTATACCGAGCGCCGCCAGGAGCAACACCGCCGGATACATAAAGAAAAAGTGGCGCCACTCATTAAAATCACTGGAATTCGAAAGCGCAGCCGCCAACATAGGTACACCAAGCCACAATACCAGCATGAGGAGGGTGCGCACCTGTGGCCAAGCGCGCTTCGTAAAGGCGGTACGCACATGCCGAACTACACCACATACTGCCAGTACACTGTAGAGCACAGGGGTGGTGAGCAGTATCCACACAATGTGGTAGTTCCAAGGTGGCGACATAAGCGTTTGCCCACCAAAAAACGTCAGACGATTGCGATTGAGATACGACACCGCCTCTAGAAAATGCGCCACTGGGTTCTCCCACAAAAATGGCCAAAAGAGCCACATGCCCAGGAGCGCTGCCACAAGCGACAGTACCAGTGTTACACATGGATGCAGGAATCTGCCATGCGGCGCATGGCGATACCAAATGCAGTTTCCAAGTAAGACCAGTAGGGCAATGCCTAACACAAATCCATTCATTAAACGGCTACCCATAGCCAAACCCAGCGCCAAGCCAAAGAATAACAACCGTGGCCATGTAGATCTACTAGCCAGCAGATATAAGGCGAGCATGGCCAACGTGACATACGTGACATTGGGGATATCTTTGGAGTTCATGAACGCGTGCGCAAAAAAGCGTGGCGTTAATAACAAGAAGACCGCCGACCCTGCACCAATTCGCCAATCTTTGGTAATGAGTGTCGTAAATACCCCTAACGCCACCACGCCTGCAAAAAACATCAAAAATAGCAATTGATGGCGAAACAGCACCTGTGCTTCACCCATAATCATGACATCTCCAAACTTAATGTTTTGGAGCTTGTAGAGAACCAGTTCTGTAATGGGACCATGCAAGCGACGATCGGTATTGGTCGGCCACGGTGCTTTACCAAGAATGTAGGCATGAGTTTCGCTACCAAGTAGCAACATGGTGGGCTCGTCCATGGGCACCGGGTAATCGGCTGCCACTTGCATACCAATTAAAATACTAAAAAAAATTCCCAGCGTAATCCACAACATGCCTTTACGCGTAGGTAGTAAATGCCCTTCGGCGGCCATGATGTTCAACATACTCAAAAAGTATATAGGCACTCGTAAAAACCCACTAGCCAAAGCTCATACGACACATGTTTTACTTAGCAATTTTTACAAACCCGTCGACACGCAGGGCTGGTGTGTCCTCTTTTTTGCCACCCACAACCACTCCCACTTTGTCTTTTTTGGTATTAGTCACGACTTGTTTCACTTCTCCTCGTCTGGCGGCAGCTGCAAAGGCATCGAGCATGGCTAATTCTTTTTGAGTTGGTGGACACAAACTACTCGTAGCCATAGCTGGCACCTTGGTGCTCCTTAAATAGTTTGTGTCGGACATTTTACGCTTGAGGGCATTGATGGCACGTAGAGTGGCACGCGAAGCCACAGAAGTTTTACCGTCGCAGGTGTTCAAGCCTTTAATGATATTAAAATGCAACACAGCACGCTGCGTTTGGGCACCATAACGACCCGTAGGCAGACTTTCGAGCATACCGCGCTCGTAGAGTGCTCGCTGCAATAGCATGACTTGCTTGGGATCACTGTTGCGCTGGAGGGGCTTTTCTTCCGATAGGTCTGGATAATATTGCGAAAAGTCTTCAGCCGTTAAACGCGGATCGGTCAACTCATACACCGAGGTAATATTCCACTTACGCGTGATTTTAATATTCACATTGGAAGACTCCTCGCAGTGAACATTCGCCTTTGCACACACCACTGGCATGGGAATATCGTACTGACTTAAATCGATTTGCTTTGTTAAATCGTTCGATTCGCTATCCAACTGAATCTCCACACTCTTCTGTTCAGTTTTTACATCTGTCGTGACAGCCGAAGCTGGCCGCGCCACACCCCATAGTACCACCGAGAACATAGCGATTGGCAGTAAACGCATACCTGTAAGTATAGGTGAGTACTTTTGATTTCGCTATTTGCCAGTACTGAGGATTTAGTACGCGGTGTTGGGTGAATTCATACAAAAAATCAGCATCACTCTTTAAGCGAACTCTTCCCTTTCTTTGAAAGGGCGACAAAGAACGAACGATTGTTTGGGTATTGAAGATTAACACAAGACAGTGTGCTCGACCGCCCCTGCCTGTGGTGAGCTTGCCGAACCACACCCCCTCGGCCTTCGCCCCTGGCGGGGGCTACGGACGTACAATTAAAACACCAATCACAACTAAAAATGGTGGCCCAGACCAGAATTGAACTGGTGACG
>CAZLUF010000035.1:3119-10888 GCA_964562645.1 uncultured Candidatus Peribacteria bacterium | reverse complement strand
GCTAAACATGGCGAGCTGATGGAATTTGTATGACAAAGAATTACTGGCCATGTTCCGTCAAAAGTACGGCAAGGCTGTACGAGCCTGCCTAGCACTAGGCGTAGGTCTTGCATTCTTTTTTACCCTACTAGGCGTGGCTTTCGTACACCACGTTCTATGATCTCTCTCCCCGTTACTCCAGCAATACTCTGCCCTCGATCACGTCGAGGGCTTTTTTATTCGCGACAGGGAATCTCGGGGTCGGCAATACAATTCTCTACTGGTGGAGGTGGACGCCAGCGACACACTTGCGAAAACAAGCAGGCCTCATCTGTTAATGCTTTGTACTGATCGTACATCTGGGACTCATCAGAACCATAGGTCAGCAAAATTTTATCTAGATCACGAAATGCGTAACTGGGATTGAAAGCATCTTCCTGACCATTGATGACCATACGCCAGACTTTACCCGCAGTAGCATCGTTACAAACTGGCGCCTGCTCACCTACTGTAAAACAGGTATCGGTCATTTTCATACCGATCGTCGCAAAAAACTCTGCCAGCGTGAGATCTGGTTTATGACGATGGATGACATCGCCATTGCCATCGTGGAGATGAAAGTACTTATCGTGATCACCCTCATGTTCCACACTGTGATCATCGGTGGAAAGCCCTGACATATATTCTGGCTTAGCAAAATCTACCCGTTCGTTTTGAATCCACACGGCAAAGTCGGCATGGGTATGGTTTGGATCGGGGTTTTTAGACGGCCGGATGATCACTGCTGATGTCACAAAAACCACGATGCCAGCCAAGGTACATAGCATTGCCTGGTAACGCGGAAACCAAGCCGAAGCGGCGACCGTTAGAACCGAAACTGCCAACACGCCCGCAAGAAGGTAGAACATAATCTGGTGATCAGAAGAATTACTGAGGCAAAACCGAAGTAGCACTACTCACTGCGCTTGCCGATGTGGCCGAAGCCGAAGAGAGTGTAATGATCGGTGGTAATGGCACGTTATTAGGATTATTGGACGTTGTTGGTGCAGTGGCCTGGCTGCAGCCGGTAAGACTAAGACTTATGAGTGCTAATGGCAGTAGGTAACGCATGTGAAAATGAAGGAATCGGCACCAGTATAGCAGCCTATACACAGAATGTTAGCGACCTTTTTGCTCCGGATAAGCGGCGGCGCTCAGGCCTAGTGCCAAAGGAATGGTCCGCAGCTCACCTGCAGTACTTGTACGGCGAGGTAGCAGCGTCCATCCACGGGTAACCAATTGTGTCGATCCCCCACCATCAAGCATGACCATCGCCGTGTCTCGAACACCAAAGTCACGAAGAACTTGCACCATCTCTAGTTGCGTAGCGGCCGCACTGGTAACTAACACCGCATTGCCATTACGCACCGTACCTATAAATGTTCGTCCCAAACGTTTCTCGGCAGCCTTGGAGACCTCGGGTGCTAAGCCCACCATGGCATCTTTGGCCGTAGAGCGCTCCAGTAAACGCACGCGATCACTTCCAAAGGGAATAATTCGAATACGACGATCTTCAAAAAACACCACTCGTTTCTGTAGACGATACTCCTGCCGATCACCATATCCCGGATACACTTTTCCATTAATCTTTACCGCAAAAGCCAGGGGCGCCACTTCGGCAGTACGCATATCGAAAAACTGCCCATTCACCGCCGAAAAAGCCCGATCTCCTACACTCTTTTTCCAGTCTGCAAACCAATCTGGCGTCGTTTTACGGACAAAGCGATCTTGAGCATCTAACTCAGCTAAAAATCGTATCGTGGCGCCGTCGCGTGGTCGTAACACATGCACAAACATTGAGCCACTAGCGTAGAGCTGCACCCCTTGCATGCTGTTTAGCAGTTTAAAGTGAGCCGGTGCCAACTGTGCCTGAGTAGCCGTGGGCAAACTGAGGCAGGCTACTATGGCGATTACAGACGATAGAATCGAGTGCTGCAAAAAGTTCATTTTTACACAATGGGAAATCGTGTTCGTAACGATACCGTACGGTACTCTTCGAAAAAGGGATGCGTGCAGCCAGGCAACCAAGGCTTATTCTTACCTGTAAAATGTACGATGTTCGGTTCAGCTTGAAATCGCAAAAGCGTCGCTGAATCTACACCTTCTGTACGAAGTTGTCCTAAGCTCTGCCAAAGCGAATTCCATACCGGCTCTAACGCAAACCAATCCCGGCTAGCAATGGCATTAACAGCCTCTTGCTCAACATAGAGCATTTGTTTACGAGTGGAGGCATAGTCGTAAATGTGCTTTGTCAGCGAGCGCTGATTCCACACTGCAACATCAATAAGAAGCACGCCACAATTACAGCAAGGCTGAGTGGGATCTACACCCAGCTCTGCCACATTAGGCAAGCCATAGAGAGGATCTGACACAGTCATGCATCCAAAATCCTGAACCGCGCCAAATGCCTGGCCGTGCAGATCGATCTGCCACAGTGCAGAAATGTCGCTCCGGATCAGTACATCTGTATCAAGATACAGCAAGCGATCAGCCGCCACCATTTGCGGGAAAAGCAGTTTTAGATAACTTAAAGAACTCACAATCGTAGATCCGGGCAAGTTGGCAATGAGTCCAAAATCGGGCTGAAGCCATTGCACAGATACCGGTAAGCCTGCCCACGATTGTTCCAATTTACGACGCGTACGCATAGTCACTCCGCAGTTCATCAGCCATATCTGTAACTCATGGCCAGGTGCTACCTGTTCCGCGGCCGAACGGATGGCTACAGCTAAACCCGGAGCATATGCCTCGTCGGCCAAACAGCCAATATGGATGACTCGAGTTTCGATACTATTAGTGTACCCGCTGTGATAGCCTAGTGACATGCAAATTCGCTCCACACTCACCGCCGTAACACTCGCAGTACTCAGCCTACAGACTACTGCTATTGCCCAGGCAAAGTCCGAAACTAGCCGCATTATCTACCAAGACGTTTCGGCGATTATCGAAGAATTACAGATCCCGGAACCCGCCACTCATTTGGTTGCCATGGCAACGACGCCCGATGATCAACACCGAGCCTTCATGTTCTCCGATAATCATCAGGTGAAAATCTACCGCGATACCGCGCTCATCTACACTGGTCCACTAAGCGAATGTGCTACCGATCCATACCTTTTTTGGATGACGCCAGACGGAAATGTAGTATCTGTGCCCGATTGCCAAACTCTCTACTTTAACGACCAGGTGGTATCAAAAAACAATGACGTACTACTTTACGGCAAAGAAGCAGCTATATACCTTAATGGCTCTCTCCTCTACCCCGAGGGCACGGCTGTGAAGAGTTTTGATCCACAGAGCAAAACATCTACTACACTGTATGAGAATGCTCGTGAGAAGGTGCAATACATACGAGCAAATACCAAAGCCATCGCCTACAGCACTGAAAATATTGCTACAGGCGCGTATTCGCTCTACGTACAGGGCAATAAAGTATCGCCAAAGCCAATTACAAACATGACAAACTTTGCCCTCTCACCGTCTGGTGATGTGTACTATTTCGTGGCAAGTAACAATCAAAAGTACACTATATACAAAAATACCAAGCCGTATCTGACTAATACAGGCATTGGTGGATTTTTGCACTTAGATAATAAAAACACTCTGTGGCACGTGAGCTACCGATTGACATCTGGCAGCAAAATTGGTCGCTTATCGCTACTGAAGGGTACAAGCCACAAAAACCACTTGCCCACAACCGCCAAAAATCTCGAAGGGTTCATGGCTTTTCAGCAAGGCTCGTACGCACTCCGTGTACAGCGGTGGTCCGAATTCTATTTGTTCAAAAACGGACAATTCGAGGGTACGAGTTTTGAGTTTTCTTCTACCGGTGCTCATGCTGGCAAAAAAGATTACAACGGCCTCTTTTTTGCACCGGATGGCAGTGTGTTCATGCGAAATTACAGCCAAGGTAATTGGTATGCCTTTAGAGACGGGCAAATGCTGACCGATCACGAGTTCCAAAATGTGTGGTACGTGCACCTAGATACTCACGGACGCGTGCAGATCTACGGTACTAAATAGCCCAGCCCTAAACCGATGCATGCTCGATCCAGGGTGCCAGCTACCTCCTCGAACTCGAGGTAGACGAGGAAGATCTGCGAATGGGCTTACAGGCAGTAGCGCAGTCGGACTCCTTCATGGTTGGACCAACAATATCGCCTGGATCACAGGTGGTCTTACACTGTGCAAATGATCCATAGGGTGCAGTGCAACATACCATTTGCTTGGGCGGCGGAATTGGTTTGCAAGTGGGCATACAAGCCGATGGTGTTGTTGGTGTACCTGCCCTCTCACGGCCAGCAGGACACGACTGAGCCGTTGTGCATGCCGCGTTTTGAGTATCACGACAGCAAATGACATCTGGCTTTGGATTACAAGTAAGCACCGCATTGCAAATATCCTTGAGAACACAGCGCAGTGTGGCGTCGTATTTTTTGGTTGTCTTGTTATAGAGTGGACCTTTTTCGAAACTACACGAGATGTTATCGGGCATCTTAGATTTGTACGAAACCACGGGAGGAGGCATAGGCGTACAATCAACTGGATTAGGACACTTGAGCTTAGCCGCCTGAGCCTCGCAGCTCGCCCTAGAAAGTAATTGAGATAATGCCGCTGCATAAAATGCATCTTTGCTTGGCGGACGATTATTTACTGAATCCAGTGTGATGTTGGTAGTGGTGCGCGTTTCGATGGGATTTTGATACCGAGCCGAATCGCACCTGTTCACCGAAACAGAACTACTCGATGCATTCATGCCAGCAGATGTATCACCACGCAAGCTCTGCGCATTGCGCGTAACTGTAGAGACCAATAATACCGTAGCCAGCACTAGAGTTACCGCAAAAGCTGCCACGTGTTCAACTCTACGCATAAAAATCAGATTGGTAACAGATATTGCTTGCCAGTGTAACTTTAGCCACCTTTCAAACAAGGCAACACAATTGAAATGATATGACGAATGTCTAGAATTATGTCTTATTGTCGAAAGATAGCGAAAAACTATTGTTCAGAATTGCACAAGTCAGCCATGGTCTTCATTGTTTTACATGGCCGCACATTTAGCCTGCATGGCTCGTATTTCTGGCAAGCTTAAACAATGCTTTACCGCTTGCTGTGTCACACGGCCGTCGTGGCATTCAAAACACTGCTGTCCGCCCGAACATTCAGCATCACTTTGGCAAATACGCGGACCGCCAAAAAGCAGTTTGTATACCAAAACCAAGCAAATACTGAATGTGATGATAAGGAGAATTTTTTTCATAAGTGGTATGGTCAATTACAAGGTATTAGATCTAGTATCCTGTGCAATATAACCAATGAGCTTTCGGATCTTGCCAGCTCGCATCTCAAACACATCGCAAAATACTAAGGGCAACTTTTCGCCCGTGGCTTTCTGTGCCAAAACGGTACCCTCGGCAATCACTACGTCGTTTTCTTCGGTGAGCCGAGTGATGGCGATAACAGGTATACCCGAAAAAGCAGGATTTTCGATTTCTGCATCAAAAGCCTCTTTACCAATGTGATGAAAAAAACCTGGCATGAGCCATTCAACGTCGTCTGTTAGACAATCAAGAATTTGGGCGTGATCTAGCCTGTTAAATCCCTCGATGTACTTCTCAATCGTTTTTTTGTTAGGAGTCATACGCCAATTGTACAGTAGTGCGAATGGCTGTCATCGGCTTGCCGATATTGGCTATTGGCTTTGGGATTCTCGATATCGTGCACTGCAGTAAGCAGGCGGATGAGCTGTATGTACTGTTTGAGTACTACGTAGATTTCTTTATGATACAGTATGCATAAATGTCAATATTGGTACCACATTCTCCGCAGGCCACCCGGCTACAAAATGCCGACCGGCAAGAGCGCACGGTGTGGATTACGGAAACCGGACTAGAAATTGGCCGCGGCACCAGAGCCCGCATTATGGAAATTCTCCTTGATGGTGAACGCATGGCCCGTAAAGAATACGGCATGAATAATGGCGCCCTACGTGCCATGTTAGGCCACAGAATACTACAATTGAATTTACCAAAAACAGAAGTGCCCACACTGGTACCAATGGAGTTAGATGTCACTCACAATGCCATCGTTATGCCTAAGCTCAATGAGCATGCCTGGGTAGTGAGCATGGGGAAAAATCAATCGGCAGACCGCCAGGCACTGCAGGCTTCTAAGCTGCCCGAGATTCCTAATTTTAACGAGGTCGCGGCGCAATTAATGGATGCTGTTCAAGATTGTGGAGACCGGGGTCTCGAAATGGGACCAGATGTATATTTTTTAAAAGTTGATAGAGAGACTCACGAACTGAGTTATGTGTATGCCGATACCGAGTCGGTACACAATCAACCCGTAGAAGACATTCATAATGTTCCGCTGCGCAATGTGTACTGGGCAGCAGGTTCTCTGCATCTATTTTTACGCGAGTGTGTGGAGGTACCAGATCCATATTTAGTGCGTGTGTGGCAAGAGGCATTACAGCGCATGAACAGCTATGGTTTACCAAACAGATATTGGCAAGATGCACTCATGAATGATCGCGAATTCGCTTGGCCAAGTTCCACAATGGGTCAAAAGATTGCGTGGGTAATTGAACTCGCCAAAAGACAAGTCATCCAATCATGGAACAGTTAAATACCAACCTATGTACATGGTTCTGATGATATAATTCACTTATGCAGCTTGGTAATTTAATCTATACAACACAAAAGCAGTGGCGGCTGCCAGTCGTCTGCTTTGGAGCGTTTTGTATTGCCTTTTTTGGCTTCATTCCTGGTATGGGCTTACCCGGAGCAATACTGCTGATTGCCACTGATTCGATACTTCAAATGTTAGGCACACCATTTGGGTACCGCGGTTTCTTGTTCTTTTCGCATGGCGATGATTATGTGTGGCCTGCAGCAATATTGTTAACCTGGTCTTTGGCACCCATCCTAGTTATTGCTTACGCGATTGCCTTTCGTGCTCTACGTACCAAACCTACTTGGCAAAAATGGCTGGCCTATTTTGCAGTCATACTTGCACTGGGGATAGCCGTAACTCTCTGGATGTATCAATCAATTGCAACCAGCTCAGTTACTCATCTTCTCCCATCTCAAATCTAGTTACTGTTGTACGATACGAAAGTATGTCAGCCTATTTATAGACATTTTTAATAAATAGATTATTATAATATTATGAACGTTTCGGTGGCACCTCCGATCGAAACCGACATTGCGCCTCAGTTTGCGCTTTTTGGACTAACCACAGCACTGGGTCGGAAACAATCAGCCATAGCCGACCGTCGAGCGCTATTGATCAAAACCCACCCAAGTGACGTCTTACCCGCCGCTGGCATGATCAGCAGCGCATATAATCTACGATCGGACCGTGACATATTGGGCGATACACCACAGCAAGTATTAGCCACCTTACGTCAGCAACAAAAAACACTCCGCAATCGTTACAACTGCGCCCTGGCCGCATACGAGCTGCATCATTTTACGGAGCCAGAAATAGGCGAAGTACTTGAGCTCTTAAGCCAGAGCAGCCCACAGGCAGTACTGGGAGCAGATTACACATTCCTAGGTGCCACATCTCAAGAGGTGCAAGCGGCAACTAATACGAATGCAGAACTCTTCTGGCAAACCCAATACGGAGGATTTGCCCCCTGGATGGCAGACCATGCCCGGTTTACGCCCGAACAGTTCATTGCCATTACCAGTGCGGCCGCACGCTGGAAGTCGTACCAGGCTATACAACTACCTCGCCTT
>CAZLUF010000035.1:0-3109 GCA_964562645.1 uncultured Candidatus Peribacteria bacterium | reverse complement strand
TGGAATTAGAGCAAAGTGATCTGCGGGCAATTGTGGCAGGAGCGGGTCTTTAAAAGTCACAACAAAATTTTAGTATTGTCATGAGGTCTAAGTTTACTATTGAAAATGAAATCTACCCTATGAATTATTGATGGTGCCACGGACCAGGATTGAACTGGTGACCCCAGGCTTATGAGTCCTGTGCTCTACCAACTGAGCTACCGTGGCATAAGGTCGTATTGAAGTGCAATGAATGAATGAGCGAGCAGGTAGTTTTCTATTACAGCCCGCTTCGCGGGCTGAGGCAACTGAGCTACCGTGGCACTGTTAGGGCCCGCCGAGTATGCCCAAACCTCAGCCAAAACGGAAGAGCTATTTTAAAGAAATGGCTCTGCACTCCCCGTTTCTACTTAGGAAAGAAAAAGTAGTACACCAAGCCAATAATTGGATCTGAGGCATGAGGACCATACACAATCGCTCCACCTAAAGCACCTACAATGGTAATAAGAACCATACCAATAGTTGCCAAAATGATGGCAAGCGGTGTTTCGGCAACCATGTGTGCTACTTTCACAGCTGGTCTTAGTGCTGGCTTTTGGCACCACTGTTGACCTAGCTTTGCACACCAAGTAAGCACATAACAGACAGTAAGAATAACAAAGAAATACGTAGTGATATTGGCAAACTGGGCGTGCTTTTCAATCAGTGCATTTCCCCCTCCCGCCAAGTGCTCGGCTATTTCGCCTGTTTGTAACGATACTATGGAACCCGCTGTACCCAATAACAGTAACACCGCCTTCATGGGGAACCAGAACAATTGGCGCGTAAAAATGGGCAATCGCACAATTTCCATCAGCGCATAGATGGTAAGCAAGGCGATAGGAAAGTGCACGGTAATAGGATGAAGATCCATATGACAAAAGAAGGAATGCCGCCAGCGTACTCGTTTTTGAGAGCTATCGAAAGCACTACTTCTTAAGCTATTCTTAATAGCGTGTCGTCACCAGCAAGATCACAAAAGCGCCTCGTTCTGCAGATAGTATTAGTGATTGTACTGGTACTAGTATCGTACTTTTACTGCTTACGCATGCTCCTAGAAGTAATGGGTGGCATGCGCGACGATGCCTATATTTTCCGAGCCATGGGTCAGGGTATCTTAAACCACCTGCCGATCTACTCGGACATGTTCGAAACCAAGCCACCAGGTATTTTTTACCTATGGGCCGCTTCACTCCTCATCTCTAAGCAAAATTGGCCCATGGCTGCCTTGAGTATCATCTGCCAATTGAGCATGCTGGCCATTCTCTGGAAATGGGTACGCTCGCAACTTCGCCTGTATCACCAACTCAGTGCTACTTCGCAGTTGGCGTGTGCCATTTTCTCGGTGATGCTCATGTTTTTTGCCGCCAAGTTGGCGACGCCGGGACAAGTGGAAATTTATGCACTCTTACCTGCCATACTCGCGCTCTACTTCGGCTTTGGACCTCATGCTAACACACACTGGAAATCTATGGTGCCAGCAGGTATTTGCCTGGGAATAAGCATTTTCATTCGGGAACCATTGGTTCTAAGTGTGATTGGTAGCGGCATGGTTCTCAGCTCCAACAGTCGCACTTTTTGGCACCGCATCACAGCCATGCTCGTTATTGCGAGTATCACTTTTATTGGCAGTCTTTTGGTTACTGGCACCCTGTATTCATACTTCAACATCTACTTACCCTTTATCTTTGTTAGCGAAATCAGTTGGACCGGACCGGCCTGGCTGCGCTGGCTCAATGTAGGACCCCTGGGCCTAAAAATGCTACAGCACTCACCTGGGTTTTTAGTCGCCATGTTGCTCACTATCGCGGCCCAGGCCTGGCGTGCCTCCCCCGCTCCACACCTGCGCAAACAATGGCTGCCATTACTAGCAAGTATTCTGTGTGGCAATGCCCTGGTGTGGTTGGCACCCAAAGTTGATCCCGTCATTATGCGCATTGTCGAAGTGGCAGTAGCCTGCTGCCTGGCAACCGTGGGCTACCTGTGCGTTAAGGCCTACTTTTCTCGCGATGCCGAAGCCTGGAGATTGGCCGCTACCGGCGGAGGAATACTGTCTGCGGCGGCAGCCGTAAGTATTGGTGGCGACTATTTTGAACACCACTATGCCTTGGCCGTACCCGTGTACTTTGTGCTCTTTATCAGCGCCATTCCGGTCTTAGTCACTGCCACGACATCTCGGGCCAAGCGCTTACCCGTTCTCTTCATAGGCGCTGTTATAGCCTGCGTCTTACCAGTGCAAGCCCGCTGGGCAGCCTACCAAAATAACGTGCTTAACTACCAACTGCCGGAATTGCAGCGTAGTTACGAAGTGGCCGATATTCTCGATACCGTCCTGGATCGTTGCGGCTTTGATCGGTACCAGTACATCGGTGCTGACACATCATCACCCATGGGAGTCTCGCGTCATTCTCCGCTTGGCCCTGCCATTTTCCAGATGTACTTCCAATTCTATATCAAACACACGCCATTCTTTTTGGGTTCCCTGCGTGAGCACATCACCAAGACGGCCGATGTCGTACTAGTCGAAAAAATCTACCAGCATCACAAAGATGCAAATTTCGATCTCGATCTGCAGAGGTACTTTACCACTGTACCACCTGCCTGCGCAGGCGATGTTCCTTCGGTTGCACCGTACACACTCCTGTTCCGAAAACCGTAGGTTTTTTTGAGTCAACCGCTACACTACAGCCGTGACGACCTTACTGTGTCTCCATGGCTGGGGTGGATCGAGTGCTTCGTTCGATGAACTGCGAGCGGCGCTGCATGGAACTGATCTACAAATACTGACACCCGATTTACCTGGATTTGGGGCCGAGCCAGAACCACCACACCCATATACCGTCGAAGATTATGCCAATTGGGTCGAAGGCTACCTGCAGAAACAGCATGTCCTGCCTGGGCAACCACTACTTCTGCTCGGTCACTCGCACGGTGGACGTATTGGTATTGTACTCGCCAACAGACATACGCTTACGATAACACATCTATTTCTTTGTGCTGCGGCAGGTATCCGGCGACCTCGGCACATCAAGAGGCTTGTAGGCCTTACACTTGCCAAAACTGGTAAGTTCTTTTTATCGATTCCTGGCCT
>CAZLUF010000034.1:4955-11006 GCA_964562645.1 uncultured Candidatus Peribacteria bacterium | reverse complement strand
CTGGCAGCTCCTCCGTTTGAATGCGGGCGTAGTGGCCAGTGGCAATTTTTTCGCAGCCAAATTGTCGCATTAGGTCTACTAGCCTGCCGAACTTCATGGTGCGATTGCACTGAATACATGGATTAGGTGTGAGTCCGTCGCGATGCGCTTGTAAAAATGGATCAACCACTTCGGTCTTAAAGTCTTGCTCCAGGTCGACAATGTGATAGGGAATACCAAGGCTTTTGGCCACCTGGGCGGCACGAGCCGCCGTTTGAGCATTGCAACACTTACTCGGTAGCACTTGGGCAATGGCAGGTGCGAGGGGATCTGACCACAGCGTGAATCGCACTCCTATCAACTCATGACCAGCCTGGTGCAGCATATGTGCTACAACCGAGGAATCGATGCCGCCGGACAAGGCCATAAGTATTTTCACCGCGCTAGTCTACTCAAGAACCGTAAAGTCAGGTAGTCTTCGCATATGCAACACTCACTACGAGACTTTATCGCTCACGCTCGTTCGAAGAACATCGATTTGGCAACCGTGCGCATGCTCTTACTTTCGGCCGGCTGGAAGGAAAAAGAAGTAGCAGCCGCTTTGGTTGATCAGGTACTCGATGTGCCGGTGCCGACACCGCCCGACGTCGGTGGGGCCCGTGAGGGATTTATGCATCTTCTCAGTTTTGCTTGTCTATTTTCAGCTCTCGGCAGCGCCATTGCGCTCTTTTTTCAGTACTTTAACCGGGCGTTACCCGATGCCTCACAGGCTGAGTACTTTTACTCTTCGAGTGCCAGTTTAGATGGTGTGCGCTGGGGGTTGGCTATTTTGGTGGTTACTTTTCCGATCTTCTGGTTTGTCACTCGAAAATTGGTTTCCGAAATTCGGGCCGTGCCAGAGCGTTCCCGTAGCCCCATTCGTCGTTGGCTTACCTATATTACCTTGCTCGTCACAGCGCTGACGATGGTGGGTGATCTTTCGACCTTGATCTATTACTTCCTCGATGGAGAAATTAGCACTCGCTTCCTCTTGAAGGTTGCGACACTGTTTGCACTCTCTGGCATGACATTCATGTACTTCCTCTTTGCCTTACGCTTCCCTGAGCCAGCTCCGCGCTTTGGTTCGGTGCAGGTGACGAAGATCATGGAGTTTGTGTCGTGGCTTGTGGTGGTGGCAGCAATTATTTGGGGTGCGATTTTAGTGGGAACTCCCCAAACGCAGCGCGCCATGAAGTTTGATGATCTTCGTGTTCAACACCTCAAATCCATTGCTCAAGAGCTTTCGACCTATGTGTACGAAGGCAAGAATTACGACGCAAATTCCAAGCCGGTTAAGCCAATGCCAGCCACACTGCAAGAGTTGGCAAAAAATGCTACATACCAAAAGATTGAACTTAACGATCCTCTGACAAAAATTCCCTATGTGTATACCGTCACATCGTCCACAGTCGCTTCGCTCTGTGCAACCTTTGCCTTGGAACGAGACCAGCAATACGACATCTTCTGGAATCACCCGGCTGGTGACCACTGTTTTACGCTCGATCTAGAGCGCTCTCGAAATTTTTAATGACTATGTTTAATCAATTAGAATCACTGGTAGCGGAGTTTCGAGCGATTGAGTTGCAACTCCAAGATCCCGCTGTGGCTGCAGATCCTAAACAACTCCGAGATTTGGGTAAACGCTACAAGCGGCTAGAGACAGCTAACGAGCTCTATACCGAAGCTAAGCAGCTCCAGGTAGCCATCGAAGCACCAGCTGAGCTAAAAGAAGATCCAGAGCTCTTTGCATTAGCTGAGCAAGAGGCGGCAGTGGCACGCGAGAAAATGCCAGCCTTGGAGGCACGTATTCAAGAATACCTACTCCCACGTGATCCCGATGATGATCGCAGTGTCATCTTAGAAGTGCGCGCTGGTACGGGTGGTGAAGAGGCAGCCCTGTTTGCGGCCGAGTTAGTGCGCATGTATTTGCGCTATGCTGAGGAGCGTGGTTGGAAGACCGAAATGGTCGACAAATCCGATGCCGATGGCGGAGGCATTAAAGAAGTGACATGTCGCATTGAGGGCGATGGGGCTTATGGCGACCTTAAATTTGAAAGTGGTGTGCATCGCGTACAGCGCATACCGGCTACCGAGGCGAAGGGTCGCATACATACCTCTACTGTTACGGTAGCGATCTTGCCAGAGGCTGAAGAGGTGGATATTCAAATTCGTAACGAAGATCTACGCTCCGATACCTTCCGAGCCAGTGGCGCTGGTGGTCAGCACGTGAACAAAACCGAGAGTGCCGTACGTATTACCCATATTCCCAGTGGTGTAGTAGTGGCCTGTCAAACCGAGCGGAGCCAGATCCAAAACCGGGCTCGCGCCATGCAGCTCTTGCGCTCGCGCTTGTACACGGCTCAAAAGGAGAAGTTAGCTAAAGAACGCGGTGATATGCGTAGCAACCAAATTGGTACCGGTGATCGCAGTGAGAAGATCCGTACCTACAACTTCCCTCAAGATCGAATTACCGATCATCGGGCCGAAGTGAGCTTTGGAAATATTCCGGGTGTTATGGAAGGAGGTTTGCAAAAAGTACTCACCTCGCTTAAAGAGTGGGACATTAAGCAAAAGTTGGCAACCGTTACCAAATAATTTACTTGCTACCGCGAAGCGCCTGCATAATAAGCGTGCGCTTTTGCAGGAGTTCGGTTGTAGCTATGTCACTACGGTAACGCACGGGGCCAACCACTTGGGCACAGATCTTTTCGGCAATTTCTTCGGCTTCGGCAATAGTTGGGGCTATTCCCACAATGCCGACAGTGCGCGAACCTCCCAGGTGCAAATTGCCGAGATCATCAATACTAATATCGCCGTAGTATAACCGGGCGTTTTCTGGCACAGAGGCAGGTAATAGTACGAGCTGGCCTTTTTCTAACTTAGCTTCGGGGTAACTTTTGGGGACAATGTATTTGCAGACGGTGGCGGCAGGTTTAAAGCGCACATCTTCGGGCTTGAGGGTGCCGTTGATCATCGAGAGACACAGATCTACAAAATCACTCTCCAAGAGCGGCAGAATATTCAGGGCCTCTGGGTCGCCAAAACGAGCGTTGTACTCAATGACACGAATGCCATCTTTAACCGCAATGAAACCACCGTACAGAATGCCCACATAGTCCTCGCCGCACTCCTGCTTGAGTGCCTTGGCTACCACCTGGTTCAACTGCGAAGCTTTTTTGAGATCCTCTGGCTCCAAGAACGGCAAGGAGTGATTTGCATCGGTATAGGTGCCCATGCCGCCAGTGTTGGGCCCGGTATCGCCCAGGTGGGCACGCTTGTGATCTTGCACGGCGGGCATATCGATGCACGTTTCGCCACTCACAAACGAAAGCAAGCTGAACTCCACGCCTACCAATTTTTCTTCGATCACAACTTGTCCGCACTCGCCCAGACATTCCTGTGCGTACAACATGGCTTCATCAACGGAGTGAATGTGTTCGCCCATCACTTTTACACCCTTGCCACCCTTGAGGGCGTCGTATTTCACCACACAATTCCCTTGGAGATCTTCCTCTATGAATGTCCGTAACTCGCGCGATTCCTTGGCATGACTCATGGGCTCACCAGGGATCCGCTTGAACACTTTAAACTTGGGTGAGGCATCAATACCGTATTTTTTCATTAAATCGCGCGTAAAGCCTTTGGAGCTTTCTACCCGAGCTAGTGACTTTTTTGGTGCCACACTCTTGATCCCAATGGCTGCCAATTCGTCGGCTAGGCCCTGCGCAATGGGGTCATCTGGGCCAATAATGGCAAAGTCGGGGGCATGTTTTTTGGCGATCTCCAGAACGAAGGGAAAATCGAGAATATCGTGTACGTACTGCACAGACGAAAGTGCCTCGATACCAGGGTTACGACTCGGACAAATATTAATAATCTCTGGCTTATGGGTACTACGAGCGAGGGCATCGGCAATGGCATGGCCGCGGGCCGATGAAGTAACAAGGAGAATGCGCATAAGGAAGCGATCGGAAACTCTTAAGTCAGCGGAATAGTCATGGGCCCACTTCGGTCGTATTCATTAATAGGATCACAACCACAATCGCGCGCGGCGTTACGTGCCCGGCCCATTTCTACGAGCATCTTCTTGTTAACGTCGGGCGTGGGGTAACGACCATTAAAGCAACCTGTGCAGAGGTTTTGAATCGTCTTGTTACCTCGTTGAATGGCCTCGACCATCTGTTTTACCGACGAATCGAACAAGCCATCGTCTCCAATGTATTTAGCGATCTCGGGGATGCTGTGCGTAGCCCCAATGAGTTCCTCTTCAGTTGGAATATCAACTCCATACGGGCAAGGAGCCGTTACTGGTGGTGAGGCGGAGGCAAAATAGACTTTCTTCGCACCGGCCTCCCGAGCCATTTCGACAATTTTCTTACTGGTGTTACCGCGCACAATGGAGTCGTCTACCAGGAGCACTGAGTTTTTACGGAACTCAAGTTCAATGGGGTGAATCTTAAAGTGAATGGAGCGCTGACGAACGGCCTGACCCGGCATAATGAAGGTACGCCCGATGTAGCGGTTTTTTACGAATCCTTCGCGGTAGCGAACTTTGAGCTGATCGGCCAAGCCTGCCGCAGCTGCGCGTGAGGAATCGGGAATGGGAATAACTGAATCGATGTGAATACCGGCACGTTTGATTTGATCGGCTAGCGATTCACCCATGCGTACGCGGGCCTTGTACACGCTTACATCGTCGAGGACAGAATCGGGAGCGGCCAAGTACACCCACTCAAAGGCACAGGGTGTTAATGTTCCCTGACGGCAAATGCGGCTATACAAGCGGTTTTGACGATCGATGAAGACACACTCACCTGGTTCTAAGTCGCGGATGAATTCAAAGCCGAGCGGGCGCATCACGGTGCTTTCGGAGCACACGACGTACTCTTCTTTCATGCCGTATTTGCGCTTACCTAACTGCAAAGGGCGAATACCATAGGGGTCTCGGAAGCCCACAATACCGTGGCCACCAATCATGGCGACAGCGGAGTAACTCCCGCGGCAGCGGCGGTGTACCATTCGCACAGCTCTAAATACGTGCTCAGCTGTCAGCTTGAGAGGCTTTTGCTTGCGGAGCGCCAGCGAGAAGATGTTGAGTAGTACCTCGGAATCGGAGGTGGTGTTGAGATGTCGGAAATCTTTCTTAAGGAGTTCATCGGCCAACTGGCGGCTATTGGTGAGGTTGCCGTTATGGGCCAGCGTCATACCAAAGGGCGAGTTGACGAAAAATGGCTGGGCCTCAAATTCGCTGTTATTTCCAGCGGTAGGGTAGCGCACGTGCCCAATGCCCATGGTGCCTTTTAGGCGGTTAAACGAACTCTGATGAAAAACATCGCGCACCATTCCATTGGCCTTCTTTAAATGGAACTGCGTATCGTATGTCACAATACCGGCGGCATCTTGGCCGCGGTGTTGGAGTAAAGTAAGGCCGTCATACAGATCTTGAATGACGTCGCGAAAGCCGGATACGCCAATAATTCCACACATACATTACAGAGAAGTAGAAATTGAAGGGCACGCATAACTCGGCCTCAGAACTACTGAGAGCCGGGGGGTAGCAAATGATTCTCCCACACGGAGAGTGTACCCAAAATTCTGACTGACACAATTTAGAATGAGTACATTATGTAGCCGCTAACTGTAGCTCCTTAGCTCGAACACAATTATTGATCAAGGCTGCTACTGTCATAGGGCCGACTCCACCGGGAACTGGCGTAATGGCGCTTACAATAGGCAAGAGCGCATCGTAGTCGGTATCTCCACAGAGTTTTCCGTCCAACCGATTCATGCCGACATCGATCACAATGGCGCCTGGCTTAACCATATCGGTCGTAACAAATTTTGCCTTACCTATGGCGGCCACCAGGATATCGGCCATTTTCGTGTGTTGGCTTAAGTTTTGGGTCTTGGAGTGGCAAATAGTCACGGTGGCACCTGCCTGTAGTAGGAGTAAGGCCATGGGTTTACCAACAATATTGCTACGACCAAGAATCACGGCATGCTTACCTGCCACATCAATGTTGTAGTGCTTGA
>CAZLUF010000034.1:0-4945 GCA_964562645.1 uncultured Candidatus Peribacteria bacterium | reverse complement strand
GCCACTTGGAGTAGCTAGAAGGAGCGGAGCAGCCCCGGCATCTAGAAAGAGGCGCCCAGTATTAAGCACACCAAAGCCATCTACATCTTTATCGGGTCGAATGCGATCAATAACTTCTGAAACACTGCCTTGCAGGTGCTTCGGGAGTGGCAACTGCACAATAAATCCGGTGACATCGGCATCGCTATTGAGTGTATCGATAGTTTCGAGGAGTTCCTCGCGTTCAATATCGGCGGGCAGGTGAATGTGCTCGGAGCGCATACCAACAGCTTCGCAGCTTTTGAGTTTTTGCTTAATGTAACTGGCACTGGCTGGGTCTTCGCCCACTTGCACAACCACGAGCTTTGGGTCGAGCTTCTTTACTTGTTCACGAAGAGTGGCCAGTAAGGCATCGGCGCTATCTCGGCCGGAGAGAATGTGGGCTGTAGGCACACATGTAGTGTACGGATTTTTTGGGATAAGTAAAAAGCCACCCCGCCTTGCGAGGTGGCTTACATGTAGGCAAAGCGAGTTACTTTAACTCAACTGCACCTTGGGCTTTGAGTGTTGTTTCTGAATTCGTGCGCACACTAGCCTGCGAAATAGTCACGAGCGAATCGCCCACACGGGTAATGCGTTCGATATCGCGACCACCGTTATACCAATAACCACCAGACTTTTGGAATACCGATGGATCATCGTAGTGAGTAATGGTACCGCGCAGCGTAAAGCCTTTCTGAAGATCTACGTTATAGACGTAAGCTCCCTGGAACACGGGCGAAGGCTCGGGCCGGTAACCGTTTGGATCGGTAACCGTTTGGGTATCGGCTTTGGTGACCATGACAGGGAAAGCAAGCAGGCCACGGTCTTTTTCGAACAAGAGAGCTTTGTGGTTCTGGAGTAATGGCGAAGTAGTATTGCGATCCCCAATCACCACTTTATGTAATTCGATGGGGTGCTCAACATCGGTGACATCGAACATCGAGACTTTCATGCCTAAGATTGCCGTGTAGTAGACGGCATTATCGGAATGTACTTTGTCCTTATCAATCGACTCATCGACTTCTTTGCCAAACCCTATCACGTGGTTTTCGTCGTATGGGTGTAGGTAATCGCTATAGCCCGGGATCTTGAGTTTACCCAGGATTTTAGGGTTACGTGGCGAGCTGAGATCGATGACAAACAGAGGATCTACCGTTTTAAACGTCACCATATAGGCCCGCTTGCCCATAAAGCGTACAGAGTAGATAGTTTCGCCAGGGGCGATATCGGTAATGCTACCGACGGTCTCCATGGCACTGCTGAGCACATACAAGTTATTAGTCGAAGGAGTGGAGTGTCCGTTGCTCTGCCACTGGCCGTTGATGGTGGTGGCAATGCGGAAATGGCTATCCATTTCGTCCATAGCAAACTGATTTAAAATGTGACCAGGTACGCTGCCTTGTGCCTCCATCTTTACGCCGGTATCTGTAAAGGCAAAGCGATAGACGTTTGTTTTCTCGGAACTCTGTGGCTGCTGAGGATCCCAGTTGTATTGGTACTGAGTGGCGGCCAAATACAAATTGTTGAGCGAAGAGTACACGTTGTCGGCTGAACCAAGAATGACCTCGGAGCTCACTTTGGTTTTGAGGTTATTGGTAGGAATAACAGACACTGTGACGTATTGAGGGCTTGGAATATGGGGAAGAATCACGACGTCGCTGCAGCGAGCTACCGGGCCAGAGCTCACTTTGGCGGAGTCTTCTATAGTTGGGAGTAGGGTAGTTTCGGTAGCGGTATCGATGGCCATTGGGGCAATGCCGCCCTGGCCGGCATAGCGCCAGACGGGGTTTTGGGTAATGAGGTAGAGCTTGTTGCCAATGCGTCGGCTCGAAACACTATTGCCCTCAAAGGTGAGAGTGCGCTCCAGGCTTGGTGATGCTGGTGTACTGATATCAAAGATCTTCACGACTGTTTTTTGTGTCCAGGTGGGGTATGGCATTACGGAGTTGGCCATTTTGCCCATAAGACCCTCGCGCATCATCGGCATGGGGTACAACATGGGGCTGTTACCCTGACCAATCACAATTAGTTTGCCGCTATCGACATAGAGCTCTTGAGCTGACATATCTTGGCCCGCAGTTTCGCTGGGGTAAGCTGAGTCGGTAGTAGGGGTGCTGCTCAAGTAGATAGTGGCGACCTGCTTAACACTCGTGGCTGGCTTCACTTGCACAACTTCTACCGTGGAGCGGTTTTGGTTACGAACCAAGTACACGTATGTACCATCGGTCTTAATAATATCGGCTTCGTCGACACCTTCTACCTGGACATTGGTGCGAGCGTAGTCGCCGTTGCCACCTCCTCCGGTGGTGGGCATGGCTGCTCCTGCAACGTTAGCTGCCTTATCCATGGCGCCTTCGCGTGCCATAGGTGCAGCCAGCACGGCGTCTTCTAGCATGCCACGACCAAAGTAGTAGTTGCTATTTGTGCGGTTGGCTTCGGCGGCAAAGGCGCGGATATCGGCGCAAGACTTTGCGGTTACGGGTGTTTCGCTCGTCAGATCTATAGCTAGATTTTTGTATTTCACATTGAGGTACGACTTACTGGGTAAATCGGTTTTCTTTTCGCTAATGCGCCAGATCATCTCGGACATTTCGCCGCGAGTGAGAGGGGCATCGAGCTTGCTAATCGAAGTGGGAATGGCATTGGAGCCCTCCAATGCACGAGCGTAGGGCTCGTACCAATCGGGAGAGTTTTGCTCAATTGGTTGCTTGTAGGCTAGGGCCAAAATTTTGCTAGCCTCGGCGAATGTGACCTGCTGCTCGGGCTTAAATGAGCCATCTGGGTAGCCGGACACAATGCCCTGCGATTTAGCCGTACACACGTACTTGGCAAACCAATCGCTTTGGACATCGGGGAAGCAGTTGTCGCTGTTTTGAAGGGCAATGCTCTGGCCTTCGAGTGCAATTTTAAGGAACTCGGCACGGTTAATGGCAGAATTGGGTTTAAATGACCCATTGGCATAGCCTTGCACAACGCCTTTTTCTTCCAGGGCGTTAATGGCTGTAGCGTAGGGCGTACCCTGCGTATCAGTAAAAGACATAGCTGCAAAAGACGGAACCGTAAGCAGCTGGCTTATGAGTACGACAGATGCCCAGGTGGCAACAGAGCGACGAGACATACAAAATGGGGGAAGTAACATGAGCTACTACGATTCTAGCCCCACTTGGTTACAGGTACTTCTTGACGATTTGGTAGATTACCTCGGCGACACTCTCTTTTGTTCCACCGGTATCCACTACGTGTGTATGCGGGTTCCACAGGGTTTCGTTGCGATAGTGCTCGTGCAGAGTTTTTTGGAACTCGGCTTTTTCAAACAGATCGGCTTGGCTGCGTTTTTGTAATCGATCTAAGGCAACTTGCAGGCTGGGTAAGGTAAGCACAGTGCAATCGGGGATCAAAAACCCTGCATTCAGCTGTTGCACTTGTGAGACATCGAGCCCTTGTGCGCCAGTGTAGGTAATAGTGGAAAGAGCGTAACGATCGGAGATGACAATTTTACCAGCGGCGAGGGCTGGTGATACTTCGTGCTCTAGGTGCCAAGCGCGATCGGCCGAAAACAGGAGCTGGAGTGGTAGTCCTCGTACTGTTCCACTGGTGAGATAGCCACGGATAGCTGTGCCAATTGGTCCTGCGGTTGGTTCGGCCGTACGTAGTACATCAAATCCTTCGGCTTGTAGACGCTTGGCAAGCACTTCGCTATGCGTACTGGTACCCGCACCATCTGGCCCTTCTAAGACGATAAACTTTCCTGGCATGCCCAGATGGTATCAAGCCCCGGCGATCAAAGCCAAAGCAAACGGATTAGTAAATCGGTCGCAGCGATTCGGGGCTAGGAATAATCGCCATAGCCTGAATGTGCGCGTTAACACCAAATTGCACCTGGGCCGGATCGCTATTGCGGTTGCTGTGGTACACGAACCAGATCATCGACTGATTAGTTTTACTGCTATCTGGAAGGGCTGGCATGCCAACATCGAGTTCCAAGTAAGCCCGACGATCGGTCTGGAACGAGTTGGCTACACCGTTACTTAAAGCGCAGGGCGCCTCAACTACCGTTCCGCCAGAACCAGTGGTATGTGTAGCGCACCAAAGACTATACACAGCGTTTCGCACCAGGTGATCGACAGAGGCTTTGAGCTTGGCCTGACCGTTTTTAGATTCATATGTTCCAGAGCCAAGTGCGCTGAGCCAGACTTTGGTTTGAATATGTAACGAGCGCCCAGTGGCAAATGGGCCCAGGTTTGCAGCTTTAGTAAAATCGTGAGCGATTGGCTCGGCTGCTGTCTGCACCGAGACATTCATGAGACGATCGAAAGCTGTAGCGCTTAAGTTTCGCGACAGGCGGGAAGCAGCGCCGTTGCGTCGTTCCGAGACAAGTACATCTTGGTCGTGAAACCCCGCTTGCAAAACATTGGAAAAAGCGAGCTTGGCCACCAGGCTACTTGGTTGGGCTGGCACAGCCGGGTGTGTTACAGGGGTAGGCGTACGGCCTCCACACGATGCTAAACCAACGGTGCAAGCGGTAAGAACTACTAGTGAGAATACATGGCGATTCATGCCTTTACGCTACGTCATGCCCGCTCGACATTCAATCTAACTTATTGACTAGCGGTTATAACTTTTAAATGGAGTTATGCGAACTGGCTCTGTCATTTCTTTTGAGCGACCGATAGACTCAACTACTTGTCACTTTCTTGTCTACCAGACAAGAAAGTAACCAAAGAAGCTCACCAAAAACCAACGCGCCCACCCGTCCCGCTGCGGCGGGACAATCCCACCCCCGCCGGTGGTTTTTGGGACGCCTCCCCTGAAGAAAAAGTATGTGAATAAGTATGTAGGTTGAAATAGGAACAAGGCGGGCGGTACCGCCGCCACGCTTGTCCGTCCGTAGCCCCGCTAAAGCGGGGCGAAGGCGGA
Source organism: uncultured Candidatus Peribacteria bacterium (assembly GCA_964562645.1). Lineage (GTDB taxonomy): Bacteria > Patescibacteriota > Gracilibacteria > Peribacterales > Peribacteraceae > CAZLUF01. Next base: position 7 of record CAZLUF010000034.1, on the reverse strand, counting down.
GGGGGTG
>CAZLUF010000033.1:0-11057 GCA_964562645.1 uncultured Candidatus Peribacteria bacterium | reverse complement strand
AAGTCTACGAGACCGTCACCATCGTTATCACGACCATCGTTACACTGGTACACAGGTGTGTTGTACTCATCGTTGTCTGTAGCAGACGTACAACCTGGATCGTTCAAGTCTACGAGACCGTCACCATCGTTATCGCGACCATCGTTACACTGGTACACAGGTGGATTACAGAATGGATCAACAACGTAGTTCAAGCGGAAGTTATCGCTACCATCGGTGACCGTGGAGTAGAAAGGAATAACACGAACATTGGAGCGGTAAAATACTTCGTCGTTTCCGGCCGATGTATCAAAGGCACCATCACCCTGTAGTTCAATAGGATCTGTAACATCAGGACTATTGGTGAAACCTGTGAAACGACCCCCTTCGATCACAATGCGTCCAAACATGGTTTCCTTCGATCCTGTTGGCAGCTGGCCATGCACACGGAAGGTTACATTGCCCTGTCCCCGCTGGATGTTGAGACCACGGCGTGTTGGCATGGAAGGATCAGTGACAGAAGTTCCATTAAAGCCAATCGTAATATTTTCGCCAGCTGGTACTGCCAGACCATTGCTAAGCTCAAGTTGTGGCAAAGCATCGCCAACACCGGTGTTTTGTACAGTGAAGAAGTCGACATGCATGCGGACAACGCCTGGAGCCGGACAAATAGTAGAAGTGTTCGCTTCGTTTGTATCCTGAGGTGAATCACAACCTGGATCGGCCATATCTACCTGTCCATCGGCATCGTTATCAATACCATCCTGACACTGGCTACGAGGGTTACTTTCGTCGTTATCTGTAGGGCTCGTACAACCAGCATCGGCTGGGTAATCGGCAGCACCATCGCCATCGTTATCCACACCATCGGCACACTGAGTTGTGGCGACAGTATTGGTTTCGTCGTTATCAGTTGCAGATGAACAACCTGGATCGTTCAAGTCCACCAAGCCATCGCCGTCGTTATCGCGGCCATCGTTACACTGCACTACTGGGTTACATGTGCCACCACCGGAAACCACCACGGGTTGGCTGCACTGCGTATAATCGTTGCTATTACACAGTTTAACGCCTAAGCCTGGTGCAAATGGAGGTGTGGTAAAGTTCGAAGTAAGAGTTGTTACTGGGCCACTGTTATTACAGAAGAGGTTCTGGGTATGCACAATCTGACCGTTTTGGGTTGTGAGCATGTGCGCACAGGCAGCGAATTGCTTGGTATAATTGACGGTAACGTTACAGCCGTTTACTGCCACACCAGTCAAACTGATTTGTGGAGTATTTACAGGGCTCTCGGAATTGTCTTGAGCACCAGTACAAGCTGGATCTTGAACATCAATGTAGCCATCGTTATCGTTATCAATTCCATCTTGGCACTGGCTGCGTGGGTTAGCTTCGTCGTTATCGGTTGGATTGTTACTGCACGAGAAGTCAGCCAAATCAATAGAGCCATCGCCGTCGTTGTCCACGCCGTCGTTACACTGATATACAGCAACGTTAAATTCGTCGTTATCAGTGACCGAAGTACAACCTGGATCGTTCAAGTCGACGAGACCATCACCATCGTTATCGCGGCCATCGGCACACTGGGCTGGGTTAGCAGCACCTTCGTTATTGAGCTGTGGGTTATACACACCATTCGTCAAACAACCTGGATCCTGGGCATCAATGCGGCCATCGCCATCGTCATCGAGACCATTTTGGCACTGACTGCGTGGGTTAGATTCGTCGTTGTCGCTTGGGTTATTGCTACACGAGAAGTCTGCCAAGTCTACGGCTCCGTCGCCATCGTTATCGACACCATCTGCACATTGAGTAACCGCAGCACAGGTATTCTGCACAGCTGCTGGATCGGTATTGTTCGCCAAATTTACATCGACAGGCGAAGTGGCAATAGTGGCTACAAAGTTCGTCGTACTGCCACAAGTAATCGTACTACCGGCAATCAAACGGATCACGAGTGTGCGAGTGGAAGTTGTGACAGCAATAGTACCAATAGGACAACGCACCGTAGCGCCTACCTGTGTACAAACTGTATCGGAATTCGCGAGATCAAAAGTAAAGCCAGTAGGAATAGGCAGCGTAACAACCGTATTGGTAATAGGTGCAGTACCAGCGTTACCAGCGACAGCTTGCAAACGAATAGACTGACCCTTTACTACAGTTGCTGGGGCACTGAGTGTGACAAAAGCATCGCCCTGTACTGGACCTTGCTCATTGTTATCCTGATTATTGACGCAATCGACATCCTGCGCATCAATGCGGCCATCACCATCATCATCGATACCGTTCTGACACTGACTACGAGGAGTGGCTTCGTTATTGTTATTTGGGTTATTGCCACACGAGAAGTCGGCCAAGTCGATGGCACCATCACCATCGTTATCGCGACCATCGTTACACTGGTACACTGGAATATTAAATTCATCATTGTCGGCAGCCGAAGTACAACCTGGGTCATTGAGATCAACAAGGCCATCACCATCGTTATCGCGACCATCAGCACACTGCGTACTTGGCGCTTCGGAATCGTCGTTTGGGCCGGTACAATCTGGGTCCGAAGGCACATTGCGGCAGTAGCCATCGCCATTTACGGTTGGCGTGAATGTAACAGTGCCAGTTGGCTCAGGGCCTTCTTGTTGAGAAATAATGTGCAGCACATCACCTTTTTTGGCTGTAACCGAGTATCCGCCCGTGCTAGGACAAATGCGCGTGCGGCCACCTTGCTTTGGAATATTGCGTAGCAAACTACCGTTACGGTTACACAGCAATACTCCGTTATCGCCCGGTGTACCGCAGCGATTTTGGAAGCCACCAGAAAAGTCATCGTCACAAACGGCCAACGTCATTGTTTTTTGATCCTCAACACGCGTGAGCGTGATACCCATGTTGTCATCAATAAAGTCATACGTAATCACTCCATCACACACTAGGTTGCGAGAAGTGGTACCACTTAATGTGAATCGCACACAGGCGGGATTGGGAACACAACTACCGTTGTAATCGATTTTTCCATCTCCATCGTTATCAATGCCATCGGAGCATTGCGCCGTAGCGGCGGCAACCTTCTCGATTGCGAATGGAGCTAGTTGGTAGCTGGCGAACGAAGCCGGCAACAGTGATGTCATTACCGTTACTAAGCTCGCGGCAGCTAATGCAGAGCGTGCACGCATAAAAGTGTTGGAGTAAAGAAAAAGGCAACAAGTATTGTTGTCTTTTATTAAAATGACACGTTTTCCTAACATTAGTACATACAATTAAGAGCCCGAATTTTGTTTTAAATAAGCCAAAATAAAGTGACAACAATAATTTGTCACAACAAGTTAATGCCAATGTCAAACACACCAACTTTTCCACCCCCAAAACACTCACCACCGTTGACCATCAACGGCGATTACCAACCTTGGGGGAGAGCGCGAGTTCTGCTATAATTATTCGATGCCTGAGCCCAAAACAAACACCGCTGAACTTGTGGAAATGGTTACACATCATCCCCTGCTTACCGAGTCGCAAAAAAACGCCGTAGTACAGGCACTCTACACACTCGACACCAATCAGCTCACTCAGCTAGAACAACTGCTGACGCGTGGTACACAAGACACCATTACCACCATGACTCAAGACGTTGTGTGTTCTGCGGCGAGTGCAGGCGCCTACGACGAACTGGCTACTCTGGATCAATTCTTCACTGAAGCAACGCGTACCCTTCGCCACAGCGAAGAGGCCGCCGAACGCTCTGAAGACGACATTGCTGCCGACCAACTCCTCAATACCGCATGACAGCCTGAGAGTCTTCGCAGGCCAACATCGATGCTGAACAGCGTCGCATCGACACGCTCGATCAGCGCGAAGACCGCCGAGTAGATGTCCGTTTTGCCGACAAAACTCCTGAACAACTCGGCGAGATCTATCTGCAAAAAACCAACACACTACAAGCGAAGGTTCGCGATTTACAACGCAAGGCCGATGCTCTACGCACCAATCGAAATCCGGCCTGGCAGGCACTAGAACAAGCCTGTCAACAGACCGAAGCTAATCTCATTCAGCAGCTTCGCCGCATCGACGCCCAGACCGCAGGGCGTTCTGCCGACGCATTTGCCACATCGATCTTGCAACTGACAGAGCAGCTGACACAAGCTGACCAAACAAACAACCGTGCAGAGCAAGCGCCGGAGCAAGCAAGTGATATCCAACAAGTATTCGTTCGCATCCTCAAGCCTACAACAGATGCCGATCGCGAAAACTGTGCCACACTGGCAAAACAGGCCAGCGAACACTACACACCTGCACAGCTTCGGTTGGTTGCAGCGCGTATCGAAATGCTCGCCGCGCTACCACCCGAATTACTGACTGAGTTGCAACCCCAGCAAGCCCGATTGTCCTCCCGAGATGTTGCGTATCAATTGGCACGCGGCGTACTTGCCAGCTCACCAAATGCGTTCTTACTAGAAACACCCGGACCCGAAGAGCAGCTAACGCGCCTTCGAGAAGAAGGCATTGATACGCTCAGCAGTCTCGAAAAAAAACTGGAAGAACTAAAACGAACCATTGGCCTAGAAATCCAGGGGTTAGCTGACCGCACGAAAGAAGGAGCAGACGAAGAGCAGATCGCACGCAATCTCAAAGTGATTAATGATCGACGGCAAGATGCCGAGCTCATCCAAACTGACATGCAAGCCCTGGGTCGCCGAGTGACCACTTTGGACTTGGCCCTGGTACAAAATGACACACTCCACGCGCAGCTATCCGGTCGCACCGCCGAAGCCAACGGCATACTGCTCCGTGCTTCGCAGCAATATGGAGCAATATTGGCATCTCTCAATCCTCAGTTGGCTGCCGAAGTTCAGCGCGCTCAACAGGAAGCCACACTTTCCCCTGCCGAAGCCATCATTCGTGGACAACAGTCAGGCGATGCGATCAGTACTGCTGTAAGCGCAGCTCAAGAGAATGCCCAGGCTGCCGATGTAGTGGATCAAGTTCGTGCCGGCCAAGCCATTGGCTTCTCGCGTATTTCCACGGCCGAGCAATTTCTGGGTAGCCGATCTGTCTACGACACAAAAAATACGAATGTCACAGCCACTTTCCGCTCCTGTTCTTTCGTCACTGTGACAGATCTGCTCAATCATCGCATGACGGTTGCTCTCACGCCTGCAGCGAAACAGCGCATTGAGGCCCTTCGCGGCAAGCCCGTGCTACTCAAGCGCGTGTCGTCGCTGACACTGGAATCGTTCGGCGGTGGTCGCAGTCCAAGCAATTTCCGGTTCAAAGGCCAGAATCTGGCTGATCACACGATTGACGCTGAAGATATTGGTACATTCGAAGGTGAGCAAGTGTTCGATGCTAATCATCAACCCATCGATGCGACAACCGATCCGCGGTTCCAGGTGGCAGCGGAACAGATGAATCAACAGCGATCGTTCCGCATGAACGATTACGTGCCAGAACGTCCCATAACCAGCGTGAGTCATCTGACAATGGGGCCAGATCGTAAGCCGTTTGATAAACGGCTTGTTACTATTACCACGAGCGCAGGCAGAACCTACTCGGGAGTGACTATTGATACCGACGCTCTAGCAATTATTCAAAAGCCTGCACCCCCAGGAATGACATTGGTACTCAAACGCACACCTCGTGATATTCAGCTGAGCGCCGTCGAAACTGTCACCAACGGTCGCAGCGGTACGGCATATCGTCGCGTGCTTGATGTTGACCGCATTAGAACAACCGACCTAACGTATGCCAAAATCGACGACGACACACTTACCACCCAGAGTGTCACTTCTGCCGATTCTACAGAGTCGCAATCGGTCGCCGAACTCACTCGTCAACGCGAGGAGAGTGGCCGGGATATCCTGCGTGCCATGGATTCCAACGAGCACTTTCAAAAAACAATTGGATCCGCCAATCAGATCGGCGAATCGCTTTCACATTTGCAAAATATTCTTACAAAAGGCAACGAAGGTACGAAGCGACAGGCTTTCGTAGATTTTGCACGCCAAGAAGCCGAGCCTATGCTGCAGCTTCTTCGAGATCCCGGCACGAAACAGGAAGTTGATGCGGCTTTAGTCGAACTCCGCAAGCTCAAGTCGGCCAATCTAGGTGTTGCACTAGGAGGTGCGGAACGAGAGATCGATGAGCGGATTAAAGCTCTTGAAGGGTTCAGCACTATGCTAACAAACGGACAAGTCCTGAATGTGTTTGAAACAATCATGGACAAATCGAAGTTCGACGCCGATACCTGGGCTCGCTGGCTCTCAACCGAACTTCCGAAGATTTTGGCAGCGATCGCGGTTGCTACCGCATTTGTCGTCACTGTGGTGATGACTTGTGGTACCGCAGCACCTCTGTGGGCTATCGCAGCTGCCGGAGCGGCCGGTGGAATCGTTGGTGCCGAACTCGGTGCCGAGGGCGTGCGGCTAGGACGTCACCTCTTGGATGACGACGTTCGATCCGGTCGACTTGCCTACTCGCAACGATCCCGGCTGGGAGCCTATGCCGAAGGGCAGGAAGTTATCGATCCCATCACTGGCAGGCGCGTGCCTATGGAATTCATGCGCGATGTCGCCAGTCCGTACTTACAGGAATTTGCGATCAACTTTGTAACCACATATGCCACGGTCGGCTTGGGCAGCCTTGCTGCTTCCCGCATGAGTACACTCGTGCAGAACAGTAATTTTGCCCAAGCGTTCATCCAGCGCAATCCCGTCGCCATGCGCGTGGCCACATATCTTTCGCAAATCGGCGACGATGCGGCTCGCGCTGGAGATAAAACATTCCTGCGACAGTGGCTGAACGAGAGTATTGACGAACTGAAAGATGAGTTTATACGTGAGAAAGGCATGGAAGTCGTTCTGGTCCAAATGGACAAACGCCTTGGTCCGGCCGCCGGTCTGGCACTGACATTGGCCCGCGGATTCAAGCCACTGCGTGTAGCACGTACTCCCAGCAATACATTAGGAAGCTTCGCTGTGCCGAACACCACCACGCTCGACGAGGTTAAACAGATCGCCGAAGCACAGGGGTATCCCCAAGTGAGCGTGAGTGATCAGTATGTAGTCGCTACAGACCATGACGGCAACACATTGGAATTACATCCCGAACAATCAACCAGTACAATCAGCGCCGAAACACCCGAAGCGAACACGAATGAGCCAGCAGCAAGCACCCCCGATGACAACGCAGTGGAAGCTATTCGCGACTTGATTGATCAAGCCAAGACGAATACCGAGGGGCGAAAAGCGCTACTGAACTATTTGAAGCAGAACGAAGTCGATGATAGTACGCGGCTAGAAATGGCCGAAGCACTGGTAGGAACCCTAACCGAAGCCCAGCGCGCCGCAATAGTAGCTGCTCACTTAGCTGGTTCTGGAAATTTGGTCGACGGCTATTCGGGCAACGATCTGCAGACAAAATACAACATTCTAGCCGAAGCTGGACTCACAAAAGCACAGATTGGCCTCTTAATGGATACTGGCATCTGCGGCCGTGGTGATGGCAGAGGCATGCGTCTTGATGATAGTGATCTGGTGTTGAGCGGAGACGACGAAATTCAGATGAATTCTGATGGCCGCGGTCGTACCAGCAAGCCTGAGCGTCCATTCGAAGTAGGAAGTATTACAACGATTAATGATATCGGACAGATGCCACAATTTTCACGCGGAGCGTCTGTCAACATCCCTAATCAACAAGGTCAACCCGAAAGCGGCTGGAAGATTGAGCGACGCGAACTGCGCTGCTTGGTTCGAGGTGGAAATCAGGAAACATATGTTGCACTGAATCAGATCGATCAGTACGCCAGTCGCGGATGGAAGCCCATAAAAATTGAACCTGTTTGTGTTGTATCTAAGCCAAATGCAGTTGCACGCTGCGTCTCTTTAGATCAAATGGCTGCCGCCAACCCATCGGCAAAAAATTTGGATATTCGTTACAGCGAAAGATTTCAGAACACGTCGGATACCGGCGAGCATCCTCATTTGCAACCGGGAGTGATTATTAGCGTGCGTCGCTCCGACGGCCGAGTGGAATCGGGCTGGAATATCAATCGGAGACTACAAGTGAACGTGCTCACAAGAGGGCAAAACGAATTCTTCGTCGTACCAACAGACGATATCGCCAAGCAGCGACAACTCTGTGGCGAGGGCTTTCAAGTAGTCAGAACTACTCCAGGCTGCCTTGTGGCGAATGCAGCTGGTGATCAGCGCATCTGTACCATTGCTGAATTGGGCGTGCTGAATAGTACTACAAAAATTCCTACGATTAACGACAGTAATAGCTATCCTAACCTACAAGCTGGTGCTCCTGTTTTCGTACGACGCAGTTCCGGAGCAAGAGAAGCTGGATGGACAGTGGAATCACGCGAGCAATGCTACGTCATGCGTAACGCTCAGGGCGACCCGATCGTTTGCCCCGTAGGCAATGAAAAATTACGACGCTCCTACGAACAGCAAGGTTACGCTGTTCGCAATATTGAACCGGGTTGTATAGTTATTCAGGGCGACCTACGCAAGGTGTATACCGTGACAGAGCTGGGCAAGATACAATTAGACAACACCACACCAGTTTCGGAAGATGAAGCTCATAATCGTATTCTAAACCCTCACCTTGCCGTTGGTACTGAGGTCAATGTACCACGCAGTAGTGGAAGCGTGGAACCAGGCTGGCGTATTCTCTCCCGAGAGCAATATTGCATTTTTATAGATCCACAAACAAAAGAAAAGCTCTATATTTTAGCAAGCAATAGGCCAGAAAGAGAATCGCACGAACGTCGGGGTTTTCGACTTAGCTCAATTGAGCCTGCTTGTTTCGTTGGCAAAAACGGGCTGACAAAAATAATTTCTGTATCTGATCTTTCTCGGCACAATCCGCAACTACGACAACGCGCCGCTGTCCCAACTATTTCCGACGATGGACGACACCCGCAATTGCAGCCAGGTAAGACAGTGGAGATACTCAACAGTTCTGGTCAGATGGAAAATGATTGGAACATTCGTTTACGCGGTCTCTATTGTATTTTTCAGCATCCTACTTCAGGTAAAATATCTATCTGCCCTCAAGCTGACACACGTTTACAGCAGGAATACGAGAATGCGGGATTTGCTCTTCGTGCCATTGAGCCCGGTTGTACCGTAGAGAAAAATGGAATCACAAGAGATATCAGTCTAAAAGCACTCGTCGAATTAAACCCAGATTTTCCGGAAAACTTCGCCGCGTCTGCTCTCGTGACAATCCAGTTGCCTGACAAAATGCCGGAGTCCGGCTGGCGACTCTATAAACAGAATCCTGATGGGACGATCGTGGTGCGCAAATACGATGATCAGAAAGGTGAGTGGCGCTTGGAAACTATTACCAAAGCACAATTAGAAGCTCAAAATTTCAGCACAGCTGAATTCGCTGTTTCGGGACGACAACCATTCCGCGTGAATGAAGAAGTATATGTTGTTCGACCCGGGTCAGAAGCACCCGAACGTGGCTGGCGTGTTTTCCGTACGACAGATGGCCGCTGGAAAGTTCAGAAACCAGTTCCTGGTACTATTAAGGGTGAGCAATTGGTTCTTAACCTCGATTCACAATACACAGCTCACATTCACGAAATTGAAGGTAAAGGGGCTGAACGTAACACCATGCCCAAGAACAAGAGCCTAGAGTTTGCTCAGCGCATGCACCAGGAGCTAGAGAAGAATGCCACGCTTTCATCTGAGAACTTCCGCACGCTCTTCCAGGGCGAACTACGTCAGCAGAATGTAGGAAACTGCTACCTCATCGCTAGTTTCAACAGCCTACGCTCATCACCCTATTTCGAAAGTATTATCCGGACTTCGGTCATCATGAAAGATGGCGGGTTTGGCGTAAAATTCCCTCTTGGTGGCAGCGATCCAAGGCAAGAAGTATTTGTCAGCTGGCAAGATCTTGAAAAACAAGTTGTGAATAATGATCAACACCATCGCACGTCATTGAAGCCAGTAGCAGCCTCCGTCGGTTGGCAAGTACTCGAGGCGGCCTACATTCGACTGCAGGTTGGCACCGTAGATCGACGACAGATTGAAGGGGGCTACGGACATGATGCTTTATCCAACATGATGGGGTTGGGTGCACAATCGCAAGTCATTGTTGGCTCCAGCTACTACGCATCATTGGAGCAAGCTGGCCAGAAAGCAGAAGTGATGCAGTGGCTCAACTCATTCCACCAAGGGCGTGACATTGCTACTGTCAATACTATCCGCCGTGTAGCCCAAAATGGCGAACGCGCTGATGCCAGTCAGTACACTGTTCAGGCTATGGGGAAGCCCATAAAGCTGTATTACAATCACGCATATTCAATTGAAAATGTGAATCGATTTGGCACTCCCCCATGGGTACGCATAAAAAACCCTCACGACACTTCGGAGCCAATTACTTTCACTTTTGACGAATTCGCTGCAGCTTTTGCCGATACTAGTTCCGTCTCTGTCAATTTTGATAGACTATTCCCCCAGCGATCATGAAGCCACTTGATACATCTTCTGCATATATTGATTTACCAACGGTTGTCACAAACAATCGCGATGCAATAATCGATGCAGTTGGTACACAATTTCAGCGCGATCTAGCTGGATTACAGATCCTACTCGATCGTTCGTTCATCAGTGCAGAAGACGGCACACCATCATTTTGGGTACAAGATGAGACAGGGGCATATGGCGTCAATGGCACTCTGAATGCCAAGGGTGCACTGACCAACATTACTGTCACCAAAATTGATGCACCGCAGAGCAAACCTGCATAGAGCTCAAAACTCCTGCTTACGAAAAACCCCCGCCGACACTTATCGGCAGGGGTTTCTTTTTAATACTGTGGATTTTAGCGACCCAAGAACACCAAGATCTGTTGCATAGCCATAGCCACATCCTGGCGACTCATCGGTTGGCTGGCGTTTGGACAAGCCATGCCAGCATCACGGAGGAGTTTTACACCCTGATCGGCGTAGGCTGGGATATTGGCACAACCGTGGTTGATGCCATTGTTGTAGTTGAAGGCACGAGCTGCCATAGTGGCGAACTCAGCGACGTTCACAGCCGCAGCTGGTCTAAACGTTCCCGAGGGAT
>CAZLUF010000032.1:7490-11233 GCA_964562645.1 uncultured Candidatus Peribacteria bacterium | reverse complement strand
TGGCCGCCGCCAAGGCCGACCCAAACGTCCAGAAGTACTTGGCCGAAGCTCCCCTCAAAAAAGAGATCTACGTGCCCGGGCGTATTGTGAGCTTTGTGATTTAATTTCGGCTTACAGAAGCTTAATAATCTTAAAAGGCAACGGTTCAGTTGCCTTTTTTGATACACAAATTACACTGCGGCGCTTATGAATGGGCCAGAAACATCTCCCGAGCAACTAGTAGAACAAGTGATTGCCACTGCATTGCTGCAATCTCGCGATGTTGGTCCGCTCCAGGGTTTTAGAAATTTGAGCCGCGCCTTACAACAGTTATTGGCTCAGATCGGTAGCGAGACTACTCCAGAACAAATCCCTGCCCTACTTACACAATCACATATTTCGGCAGGATTTTTCGTTCAAACTTTGCAGCAACTTAATATCGATGGTTGCATGAGTAAGCTGCCAACGGATGAAGAAGTGGCACATATAGGACGCGCGTTACTTGGGGGTTACTTCGATGGCCCTGTGCGTTTTAGTTCCGATATTGGCGCACTTGTATTCGATGATGAAAAAGCATTTGCGCTCTTTGAGCAGTGCAAAGAGTACTTTGGTCTTACGATTCCCTTTACCGAATTTTGTCGTCGTTTGGGTATCGAAATGACTCCCGATGGTCACCCCATTTTTGGCATCAAGGCACGGGTACTACGTTGCATTAGAACGGTATTGCAAACGGCGGAGTAGTTTAGAGTTTTGATTCTCTGCCCCTGATTTGCATTTCTTCCTGATAAAAGTTATTGAGGATGGCGTAGAGGTCGTCGTAAAAGTTTTCGCGAAACAATAGGATTCTCTGGCGACGATAGTGAGTTTCGTTTTTGTCGTACGTATGATCGTGCTCACTCAGCTCAGTGTAGTGTCTCACAGCGATATCTAGTTGTTCTAGGTCTGCATCTTCCATGATAGCCCACCGCAGTAACTGGTTTACGGCGCTCACCTTTCGCTGCTTAAGTTCCCTGAGCCTATTTTTTTGGTCGGCTGTTAGTCCTGGCTGCTTTAATGTCACATCCTGTACTATCTGTGTAATAGTACTCTCGATGGACTCACGGTCTTGCATAGTACGTAATTTTCTACTAATTATTCTTGGTGTCAAATATAGTTATGAATCACCCCTTCGATCGTTACGAGCCATTTGTCGATGTAGCCGCTTTAAAAGAGATTTCGGCTCGTTCGCTGCGTAAAAGCATCCGTGTGAATACGCTCAAGAATACGGTGCCAGCTGTACAGGCTTTAGGAGAGGCAAAGGGCTGGCAAATGACACCGGTCCCGTGGTCGCCCGAGGCGTTTTACATCGACCGTACCGATCGTTCCGTAGCCTTAGGTCGCGATCCTCTGCATTTGCTAGGACATATTTACATGCAGGAGGCCGCCAGTATGTTGCCGGTGGCACTACTCGATCCCAAGCCTGGCCAGAACGTGTTCGATATGAGTGCGGCTCCGGGGAGTAAAACTACCTACATTGCCGATCGCCTAAAGGGGCAGGGGATGGTGCTCGCGAACGACGTGCAAGAAAAGCGCTTATGGACGCTCAAAACCGCTTTACACCGCCTGGGTACCCATAACGTGGTGATGACCAAAAAAGTGGGCCAGTGGTTCAGTAAACACATGACCGAGCGCTTTGATGCCGTACTCTGCGATGCCCCTTGTACTGCGCAAGGAACAGCGCGTAAAGATTCCGATGCCTTGGAATTCTGTGGTCTCGAGAACATCGAAAAAATGAGCCGCTTACAGTTAGATCTGCTCGAAGCAGCCATCCACACTGCTAAAGTGGGCGCACGCATTGTGTATTCCACTTGTACCCTCACGCCCGAAGAAAATGAGCAGGTGATTGCCGCCATCATGGCCAAGTTTCCGGATCAATTGCAGGTGCTGGATCCAGTGGTAGCTGGTGTAGATTTTTCGCAAGCCATTGCCGATTCCAACCGTGTGCAAGATTGGCTCAGGGCTAACGGCCAATTCACTTCGCCTACCAACTATCCACTGCTACGGCTCTGGCCACAAACGTACGATACCGAGGGGTTCTTTTGTGCTGTCCTTCAGAAAAACGCCCCCACCCGCCACAAGGAATACATGGATTTTGTACGCCTGCAGGAAGAGTTTATTCCACATGCGCGCGTAGATGATATGGCCGAATCACTCACCGAAACCTTCGGTACGAGCTTCTTACTGCCTGGTGATCAGCTCTTGCAGCGCACCGAGCACATTATGCTCACCACCGAACAGACGATTGATTTCCGTCTACCAGTAGAGAACTACGCCATTGGTGTGCCTTTCTGTAAGCGCTTAAACGATGGCCGAGTGCGCGTGACAAACGAGCTCATAACATTGCGCGGTCATATGGCTACCAAGAACACACACGAAATTACCGCTGACGAATTGAATCAATTGCTCGATGGCAAAGATCTAACGTGTCCGGCTGCACTCAACGGCGACATCATTGTGCGGTTCCAGGGTATGAACATCGGCAGAGCGCTCGCCAAAGACGGCAAGCTTAAAAATAACCTCTCACGCGAGGTGATTCAAAAGTCTTAGCAAAACACTTAGACCCTTGACCGGAAACAGCTTTCTGCCCACTATGCACAGGTAGAAATATTTGACATTTCTATAAATAGTTTTATATTTACATTATGAAGCCATCATATTCAGTTACTGAACGCGAAGCACATTTGCTTAATACAGAAGCGATGCGCACGGCTGCGCTCGATGCCATTGTGCAGCGGTTGGCAAGCTTGCCAAATGGCGAGTTTAAAAAAGGTTCGCTGACCGTTAAATATCGTAATGGGCACGCCACCATCGAGGGTTTAGTTGGCTTTAGTACCATGAGAATCACTATCGAAAATGTGGCCATGCCTGCAGTTAACGATGTACAGGATGGTCAACCTCAAGAGATGGCTCGTTTAAAAATTTCCAATTCGTTTAAAGATAAAGACGAATGGGCTAAAGGTACGGTCGGTGGTTGGCAACTGGTGGCGATAGAACGCGTGGGTAAACCAGAACCAGTGAATCAAAGTAAGGCACTTTTTACGCCAGATGTCTTGGAGCAAATGGCTATGACGTTTGTTCCAATTGAACTTGCTGCTTCGCGCCCGGATCAGCGTTTAGATATGCTGCAGCATGATCTGCGGCAGATGTTTGCGGGACTTTTCAGTAGTCGTTGATCCAAGTCTTTGCAATTACTATGAGTGCTTCGCCACAGATCGGCCAGGAGTTACTCGAATGCGGCTATACCGAGGCGGAAGTGGCTGAACGATTAACTGAGGCCCAGCGCACTCTGGCACAAATTGACATTGATAGCGCAGATTCGGCCTTGCAGTATCCGCTGAGTACAGCGTTTAAGGCTATGCTGGCCATGACTTCAAGCCAAGTAAGCCAGCTCATTGGTAACGATGGTGAGCATTTGCAGACCTGGCTGGATCGGGCATCGGAGTCGGCAATTGATCACAGTTGCCGGCACCTACTACGTACTTCTGTGGTATGGTTGCCACAGCTGAGTTCTGAGGCACGACAGAAAATATTTAGAACATTTTGTACCTCGGGCGTAAACGCTGCACAGGGTGTAGCGGTATTTGCAGATCGATTGCGACTACAGTTGCAGGAAGATCCCGCTACCCAGGCTTGTATCGAGGCTGGTATCTGCGAGAACCGTCGCCACTTAGTGGCTGCTACTTGGTTCCCCCAGGGGCCATGGTATTCACACGCAGTAAGCCCCC
>CAZLUF010000032.1:0-7480 GCA_964562645.1 uncultured Candidatus Peribacteria bacterium | reverse complement strand
TCGTCCGATCGGTGAATCGAAGTGTGGCTTCTTGCACCGATTCCGAAAAAAACTTTCGACAGTCGATTGCTTCGGGTCGCGGGCGCTTAGTGACGTTTCGGGATCAGCCTGTGCTCTATATGAAGCGAGTGGGTGCCAATACCCTCACCGCTGTTGCACCAGCTGTGGCCGGCAATTTGCCACTCTTTCCGGGTGTGATGTATGGGCCAGATACCAGTACGATCAATCATTTAAAGTCTGGTGATATGAATATGCCCTACGAACTCACAGCGCATCCACCCCTACAGCTCATGCCTATTCGCTCGCTTGGTACTGCCGAACGCGCAAGTGGCGAGGTGAAGTGGCGCCGCTTTTTACAGCAGCAATTTGGGGATCATGCCACCTCAGATGCGTTGGCTTTAGGTGATTGTCTAGCTATGTACGATTGAGGATCTTGGGTATAGTGTCTGGCCTGTGGACGACATTTCAGCAATCAAAAGCCGGCTGACTATAGAGGACCTGGTTGGTCGTTACTGCCAACTGCAAAAGAAGGGCCGTAATTTAGTGTGTTTGTGTCCGTTCCATAACGATAAAAAGCCAAGTTTTCTGGTGTCGCCAGATAAGGGGATTGGTTACTGCTTTGCCTGCCAAACTGGTGGCGATATCTTCAGTTTTTACCAA
Source organism: uncultured Candidatus Peribacteria bacterium (assembly GCA_964562645.1). Lineage (GTDB taxonomy): Bacteria > Patescibacteriota > Gracilibacteria > Peribacterales > Peribacteraceae > CAZLUF01. The sequence continues at coordinate 6,820 of CAZLUF010000032.1, read as the reverse complement.
AAAATTGAAAACGTCGATTTTCAACAGGCGATTAAAGACTTAGCCGAAATGGCTGGAGTCACGCTTAGCGAAAAAGTAGTGACGAGTTCGGCTCCAAAAAAAGGCGAAAAAGATCGTGCTCGTGAATGTTTGCAGGCGGCGTGTGATCTTTACATCGAAAAATTTTCCGCCAGTTCGGGAGCCCAAATGTATCTGCAAAAACGCTGTATTCCTGCTGAACAAATCGAGCAGTTCCATATTGGTGTGGCGCCCGATTCTTTTTCGGCCACCTACGAGCACTTGCTCAAAAAAGGCTTTAGCCGTAGCGAAATTCTAGCTGCCGGTCTGGGTATTCAAAAAGAGCTGACCGATGAGCGCATCTACGATCGGTTCAGAAACCGTTTGATGTTCCCGATCTACGATGTGCAGGGCGGAATTGTTGGTTTTGGCGGGCGAACCCTCGGGCAAGACGATGCCAAGTATGTAAACACCAGCGATAGTGTTTTGTATCATAAAAGCCAGGTTCTTTTTGCCCTCAACATTGCGCGCGAGCCCATGCGTAAGCTCAAATGTGCGTACTTAGTAGAGGGTTATTTCGATGTATTAGCGTGTCACCAAGTAGGCGTGACTAATACGGTGGCGACGTGTGGTACCGCTCTCACGACAGAACATGTACAGATCTTAAAACGCATGGTCGACCGCGTGGTGCTGTGCATGGATCAAGATCGTGCCGGCCAGGAGGCCATGGAACGATCATTTCCGCTCCTCGTGCAGGCAGGGCTCAGCGTGGAACTCGTAACACTCCCGGGCAAAGACCCAGCCGATGTATTGGTCGCCGATGCTGCTCAGCTCAAAGACCTACTCGCCCACCCCGTTCCGTACTTAGATGCTGTATTGCACAGTATTTCGAGGCTCAATTTGAGTGATGCTCAGGTGCGAAAAGAGAGCCTGAGGCGCGTGCTCAACCTTATAGCTGTATTACCTTCGGCCGTGGAGCGCTCAACCGAGTTAGAAAAAGCGGCGATAGTCTTTCGCCAGACAAAATCTGATCTAGAAAATGATTTAGTACATCTTATTACAAGACCATCGCCGACAAATAAAACTGTTACTGCGGCCAATGCCACGCCTTCGGCCTCGCAATTCTCCAGTATCGAAATTGTGCTAGGTATGTTGCTTTTGTATCCCAATTTGCGTTATCTGATTAAAGAACTCATTGAACCACCAGGGGATTTTACCAGAGCGCTACATATAGCCATGACCCAAGCGGCACCTGGTACCAGTTTGGAGCAGTTGCCGTTACAGGCAGTGGATCGCGAGCGAGCTTCTGTGCTGCAATTGTTCTGCGAAGAGCACGGCTTTGCCGAATGGTCGGAGGCGCTAGCTGTGCGCGAATTGCGCCGTAATTGCCAGGCAGCTAACCGTGATCTGCTGCGCGCCAAACAGCTCGATATCACCAAGCGTCTGCTCATTGCCAAGCAAGAGGGTAAGTTTGCTGAGGAAGCTCAGTTGCAAACCGAGTTCCAGCAAGTGCTAAAACTCCTCAAATCTATTGTCTAAATTTAGATTGATAATTAGATTCTTAAAACCAAAACTGTCAATAGTAGCCGCGGTTTAATGGCTCAAAATAGTTGTATTTGACGGGTTATGCTCTATGCTACGGTTGATCGGGCATTCTGCCCCGACTTTGACCTGTTTCTCTATGGCGTCACACCCGAGAAAGTTCATATCACAGCCGACCGATGACGATCTCAAGCGTTTTCCGGAGCAAGTAAAGCACTTGGTCAAAAAGGGTCGTGAACAACGCTACGTCACGCATCAAGAAATCATTGCCGCTGTACCTAATGCTGAAGAAGATGTCGATCTTCTCGACGAAATTTATACCCTCTTCGTCGATTTGGGTATTCAGGTGATCGATGTAAAAGATGCGCTTATTTGGGAAAAGAAGGGTTCACGAAAATCTACGCTCGAACTACCCGAACCCACCGAGGATCTCACCGAGGTAGCCGCGGGCGCCGACGAAGGCAGCGATGACGAAGATGCCGACTTAGACGAAGGCGAAAAGGTGGAGAGCTTGAAGGAAGAAGCTGATGGTGATGCTATGCGCATGGTTGCGCTCGCTGGTATTGCCGTAGATAGCGACAAGGATTTGAGTGAAGAGGAACGCAAGAAGCGTAAGAAGGAGCGCGAAATTGATCTGCTCGAAATCAGTAACGACTCTGTACGCTCGTAAAGAAGTAGAGCTCGCACGTCGTATTCGCAAAGGCGATGCCGGTGCCAAGCAGCAGCTGGCCGAAGCCAACCTCCGCTTAGTGGTCTCTATTGCTAAAAAATATATCGGTCGCGGGCTTTCATTCTTGGATTTGATCCAGGAAGGAAACATTGGTTTGTTCCGTGCCGTGGAAAAGTTCGACCCAGAACGTGGTTTTAAGTTCTCGACTTACGCCACGTGGTGGATCCGCCAGGCTATTACTCGCGCCATTGCCGACCAGGCTCGCACCATTCGTATTCCGGTGCACATGGTCGAAACCATCAACAAGCTCACGCACACGCAGCGCCGTTTGGTACAAGAACTCGGCCGCGAGCCAACCCTGGAAGAACTGGCTGTCGAAATGGAAATGGACATCAAAAAGGTGGCCCATATCCAAAAGATTTCGCAGGATATCATTTCGCTCGAAAGCCCAGTTGGTAGCGAAGAAGACAGCAAGCTCGGCGACTTTATCGAAGACGAAGAGGCGATTAACCCTTTCGAAGCTACCAACCGCCAGCTCCGCAAAGAAAACGTACACGCCATGTTGGAGTTCTTAACGCCCCGCGAGCGCAAGATCATCGAAATGCGTTTCGGTCTTCGTGACGGCATTGGTCACACACTGGAAGAAGTAGGTAAGGAGTTTGGAGTTACCCGCGAGCGTATTCGTCAGATCGAAGCCAAGGTGCTCCAAAAAATGCGTGATCACCCCCGTTCACTCACCATCCGTGAGCACGGTGGCTTACCTAAGCGCATTGGCTTTGCGAGCATGTCTTCAACCTCGTTTGTTCAAGGCAAGGTATGCCCAGCTTGCACGCGTGGTCACTTAGTCGATCTTAATAAAGACGGCGTGCGAATTCAAAAGTGTGATCACTGCGCCAAGGAGTATCGCGTGTAGGCTCACAATCAATTTTGGTTTTCCTATACACCCCACGCTCAGCTTGGGGTGTATGTATAGATAATATTTTGGCTTAAAATAGAGCTTTTATGTACCTCCTACTCAAAAAAATTGTCGACACACTTGCATTTGTTATAGTGAGTCTGTCGTGCAGAAATTGGTGCACAGTATTGGCAGCATTATTATTCCAAGCCCGCGCTCGGAGTAAGGTGTTGTAATAACTTTTTTTCTTCCTTACCACCCGAGCAAACATCGGGTTATTTTTATATGCAACCTCTTACACTTGATCGAGCAATTGATTGCACCATTGATGTGATATATCCGCCTGCGATACGAACGGATGAAATTGAGGGTCAGCTGGACTCATTCCGAGCAGAGTGCAAACTTGCACTGTCTACCAGAAGTGATCCAAGTAATGCTTTAGATGTATTGAAGACAGTAACAGGAGATCGCTTTGTTCAGGCTCTGCCAAAAACGTTTTCTGATGTTGCAGGGTCACTTGAATATATGCGTGTTGTAGATCAGGTATGGCACATTATTAGCGAAACTTTGCTGGATATTAAAAGAACTGTTTCCGACTGATTTTTCTGCCTAAAACTCTTTTTACAGCAAGTCAAGGGTCTAAGAGGCTGGATTGCCAGGTTTAGAGGCCAAAAATACGGTCATTCTATCCTTACTTCTATGACCTCCTCTACTCTTCAAGTCATTGGTTCCGCAGACATTCTCGAAGCACTACAAACTGCTGATCTCACCCCAGACGAAAGGGCAGTGGCGGATATGCTCGTTCAAAACGAGTATGCCATTGCTACCTTAAACAATGCCACGCGCTTGCGGGCCTTGGCAATTGGCGTGTTGGGCGAAGCGGGAGTAGATAGTGAGTTTTCGAAATTTCCCACTGAAAACTGGCGCGCTGTAAACAGATTGCAAATCGATATTCAGCAGCATGTATTGAGCAAGTTAGGGCTCGACAGCGGCGAGTTTGCCGGTATCGAAATTCTGATGCGCCCCTAGAGGTTTTGGCAAGGTAGTGTGCGTTAAATCTCCGCTCTTGAACTAGTTCAAAAACCGCTACACTGTGGCTATGGCTACTTTTGCCGAGCTGTACCGTCGTCTGAATTCCGCTCAGAAGCAGGCTGTGGATACTATTGAGGGCCCGGTGATGGTGATTGCTGGTCCTGGTACGGGTAAAACGCAAACGCTAGCCATGCGCGTCGCTAACATTTTGCAAAAGACGCAAATGCGGCCATCGCAGATTTTGTGTCTTACATTTTCTTCGAGTGGGGCAACTGCCATGCGCGATCGCCTACGTTCACTCATTGGGCCCGATGCCTATGGAGTGACTGTTTCGACTATCCACGGGTTTTGTCAGTCGATCATCGATGCGCACCCGCAAGTGTTTGAACAATTTTCCATGCAGGAAAAAATTGGTGAGATCGAAAAATACCGCGAACTTAATGCCATTATCGATTCCGAACTTACGCAGTCGGCATTAATTAATCCCAAAGATCCTTACGGACGCGATGGCGATTTATTGAGTCGCTTTAGCCAGGTAAAGCGTGAGGGTAAAAACATGGCCGATCTCGAAAAGGCTTTAGTAGAATTGAGCGCCGAAACAGAAGCCAAAAACGCCCGGGCCCGCACCGAAAGTGGTCGGCAAAAAAACTTGGCCGTGGTCGAGAAGTATCGGAGCTTTATTCGTTTGTATACGAAGTATCAAGACATGCTCAGGGCTAAAGGCAAATACGACTACGACGACATGATTCTGTTTGTGCTCCAGGCTTTACGTGAGCACGATTGGCTACTGGCTGGTTTGCAAGAGAGATATCAGTACATCTTGCTCGACGAAGCTCAGGATACCAATGGTTCGCAGTGGCAGGTGATTGAGCGCCTCACAACGTACGATGAACTTCCACATGAGCCAAACCTGTTTATTGTGGGCGATGATGATCAGGCGATCTATCGCTTTCAGGGCGCAAATTTGCAGAATATGTTGAGCTTCCATCGTCGTTTTCCCACGGCGCCAATTATTACCCTGACAACGAGTTATCGCTCTACTCCTGCCATTCTGGCGGCCGCGGAATCACTGATTTCCAAGAACGAAGAACGCTTAGTCGGGGTGATCCCAGGCCTTACGAAGCACTTGGAATCTGGCTTAGATGCCAAGGATATCGTGTTAGATTTGCCCTTTCGTACAGCTCCTACTCTTTTGCGTTCGGCGAGCGATGCGGCAGAGCCGTGGTTGCTGGCAGATCTTATTGAGGCGCGTTTACAAGCGGGGATCGAGCCAGCTGAAGTTGCTGTTTTAACGCAGACAAATAACGAATTGTTTCCACTCTACGATGTCCTAAAAGCCCGTGGTATCCCTGCCATTTTGCATGGCAAGGCCGACTTGATGAGCCATCCGCTCATTCGTGAGGCGTTTGCACTGTTAGCGGCGGCTGAGTCGCCCAGTAGCAACGCTTACATGATCTCGGCTCTAGCGACTACCTCGTTTGGGTGCCACCCCGCAGATTTATCACGCTTGAGTTTCGCAGCACGTGAAAAGAAGTTGACTGTGCATGAGCAAAGCTTGGCTCTTGAGACAGAATCCTCAGGCTACTTGAAGGCAGAGGCTCTTATTGCGGCACGCGATGCCGTGCTCGAAATTGTGCATCATGCCGAAACGCGCACGGTGATCGAAACAGTAGAGCGAGTACTGCGCCTGGTCGCTGGCGTTGCCGATCGACATGATCCACTGAATTTGGCCGCCATCGAGGCATTTTTCCACTATACCAAGGCAGCCTGTCTAGAACAGCCGGCACTCTCATTTAGTGCTTTTATGAGCGATTTGAGCTTCTACCGCGATCCGGAATATGGCCAAGCTCGTCTATCGTACGAATTGCCGCACTTGGTCCAAAATGGCGTGCAGCTACTCACGGCGCACCAGAGCAAAGGGTTAGAATTCCACACAGTAATACTGGCCAATTTCCGCGATGGCCATTGGGATAAACGACGTAAACCCAGCGGTGTCTCACTGCCCGAAGATGTACTCTTTGGCTGGGAGACTGATCAAAAAAAGTTTGAACAACATCAAGATGAGCGCCGCTTGGCTTTTGTGGCCATGACTCGCGCTAAACGCGAACTCTTAATGGTGTGCCCTAATGAGCTTTCGGTTGGAGAAAAGCATAAGAGCGTATCGCCTTCGGCATTTTTTGCCGAGGCGGGCACTTTGCCCGAAGAGCAGGCAGTGCTACAGGAGCCTGCCAAGGCCTCGTTGATGTTGTTAAATCCGACTCGTGAGCTCGATTCGGAGTTACAAGCGTATTTGCGCACGCGACTCGAAAATTATGCCCTTTCGGCTACTTCGCTCGCCCGGTTTTTGCGCGATCCGCAGGAATTTTTACTGGTGGATTTACTGGGTCAGCCCGAACATTTTGACGAAGGCTCCACGCGCAGTTTGGGCTACGGCAGTGCCGTGCACTGGGCACTGAGGGAATGGGCCACAGCTCGCGTGCGTGGTGAAGAGTTCACTGTGGAGCAGTTATTGCAGGCTTTTGCTTGGTATTTGCAAGAGCGCACGATCCTCACTAAAAATCAGCGGGCAGATTTATTACATATGGGACAACAAGCTTTGCCCAAGTATTTTGCCGAACGCTTACAAGGGTCTACGCCTATTCTTTACGCAATCGAAAAAGACTATCGTGCTCGAGTGGGCGATA
>CAZLUF010000031.1:0-11455 GCA_964562645.1 uncultured Candidatus Peribacteria bacterium | reverse complement strand
GCAGCTCTTTTGATTTTACCGTGTCTACCGACACGGAGGCCACTGAGCTACGGGGGCACGGATTAGTATGATGTTATGGAACTATTGAGATCGAGCAGCTCTTTTTTTATTTTACAGCTTGCAGGCAAGCTGTAGCCACTGAGCTACGGGGGCACGGATTATGATGAAGTTACAGAACAAACGACAACGAGCAGCTCTTTTGATTTTACCGTGTCTACCGACACGGAGGCCACTGAGCTACGGGGCTACGTAGATCTATCTACAGTATGCCAGAAAATAGGCCTCGCGGGGAGGGGTGTTCTATGTGTACAATCAAACTGTCACCCCCCAACATGCCCTACTCACGCATCATGCTCAAACTCTCCGGCGAAGTGTTCGCTGGGAGCCAAGATTTTGGTATAGATAAGCCAACCCTCTACGAGGTAGCGGCTCAGGTAAAAGAGGTAGCCGATAAGATGGAGGTAGTAGTGGTAGTAGGTGGCGGGAACATCTGGCGCTTCCGCGATACCACCGATTCCGGCATCGAACGCACTGCCAGCGATGCTATGGGTATGCTTGCGACTGTCATGAACAGCGTAGCCCTGCAATCGGCATTAGAAAAACTAGGTGTGGAGACCCGTGTGCTTTCGGCTGTAAACGTGCCACAACTCGCCGAGCCCTTTATTAAGCGCCGAGCTCTCCGTCACTTGGAAAAGAAGCGCGTCGTCATTTGTGCCGGTGGTACCGGTAACCCATACTTTACAACTGACTCAGCAGCTGCACTGCGCGCACTGGAGCTCACGTGCGATGTGCTCTTAAAAGCCACTAACGTCGATGGCATTTACGACCGCGATCCACGCAAGTTCCCCGATGCTAATTTACTCAAGACTCTTACCTACCAAGATGCCCTAGAAAAGCATTTGCAAGTTATGGATCAGGCGGCCTTTAGCTTGTGCCAAGAACAAAAGCTCCCCATTGTTGTCTTTAACTACTTTAAAAAAGGAAACCTCCTCGCCGCGGCCATGGGCAAAACCATTGGCACCGTGGTTTCCGAATAAGTTTTCTTCCTCCTCATTTTTTATGTCTACTGCCGAACCACACATCGCCGCTTTCCAAACTGGTGTTCAACAGGTAATGACTCACTTACAGGCTGAATTTGCCAAGTTGCAAACCGGTCGCGCCAATGCTGCCTTGGTGGAACACATCATGGTAGAGGCCTACGGCGAAATGCAGCCTATTCGTAACGTGGCTGGTATTACCGTACAAGACTCACGCACTATTGCCATTCAGCCTTGGGACAAATCTGTCATGCAGGCGGTGGAGAAAGCGCTCCAAATTGCCAATTTGGGCGTTAACCCTGTTAACGACGGCGTGCTGATTCGTTTAACGCTCCCACCAATGACAGAAGAGCGCCGTAAGCGTTTAACGAGCGTGGTCCACGAACTCGCCGAGCAAGCCCGCATTGCCATCCGAAAGCACCGTCAGGTGGCACACGATGCCATTAAAGCCGAGAAGGACGAAGATGTCCGCCGCACAGCACAAGATGGCTTACAGAAAGCCGTAGATGACGCCAATGCCAAAGTGCTCGAAATCAGCAAAAAGAAGGAGGAAGAAATGATGAAAATGTAAGAGAGGGAATTGAACTGTTTTTGCTTCTCGCTACACTCCTCCTGTGACTACCCCCCGCCTTGCCGTTCTATCGTTTCCTGGGAACAACTGCGAAGTTGAGACCATGCGAGCGATTAAACAATCGGGCATGGAGGCTATGTACTTCCGCTGGAACGATGATCGCTCACTGCTCCGCGAGTGCGATGGTTACGTGTTTCCAGGTGGATTTTCGTACGAAGATCGTGGCCGTAGCGGCATGGTAGCTGCGCGCGATCCACTGCTCGAAATCATCGGCCAAGAGGCCGAAAAAGGGAAAGTGGTGATTGGGAACTGTAACGGCGCTCAAATTTTGGTAGAGAGCGGGTTAGTGCCTGTAGATGGTCACTTGCGCATGAGCTTGGCGCACAATGCCGTATCGACCAAGCAGGGGACTGATTTCCCCGGCTTTATTAGCGAGTGGGTATGGATTACCCCCGGCTGCGCCAAAGACCGCTGTGCAACGAGTAACTGGCAGGGAGCCATGCATGTGCCCATTGCCCACGGCGAGGGTCGATTCACAGCTGTGGACCCCGACCTCTTTGAATATTTAGAAGCCAACCAGCAAATTGCTTTCCGTTACTGTAACGAGCAAGGCAGTGTGTCCGATCAATTCCCAGTGACCCCTAACGGATCTACCAAGGCTATCGCTGGTATCTGTAACCCGGCTGGTAACGTGGTGGCGCTCATGCCTCACCCCGAACGTACGCCACTGGGCAAACCGTATTTTGATTCTGTAAAACTCTGGATCGAATCTAAGCGTTCGTTTAGCCCTAGTGCCAAAGTACCAGGAAAGTACACGGCTGCAGCTTTAGAACCAGCTCCCGAGGCTTGTGGCTTAGAAGTCTTTATCGATACGCCCATTACCAATAACGAAGAACGCACCACCGAGCAGGCGCTCAAACGTGTGCTTCCTCTGGTGCAACTCCACCAATGGCAGTACTACACCGTGGCTACGGAATCGGCGCTTAAGCAGCTACTTGCCGACCTCACCGTCTTTAACGTCAACAAACAGCGGTGCTTTGTGCGCGTGAGTGGCCAACTCTTCCGCTGGCACCACGATAGCAAGTCTTTGCAGACAGCCGAGCCTGCGGATCAAAAAGTATTTGCCACAGATATCCGCTTGGTACGCATAGATCGTAGTCATTCCGATATGTCTGGCGTGTGTTACGGGCTTACAAAGGTCGAACCATCTGCCCTTACATCGCGTGCGTTAGAAGTACTCGGGAATCCACACGCTAGTCATTTGTACCAGCTCGCGTAAATGACACCGCGTAAGCTACGGCTCGTGGCCTTAAATATCCGCTCGCTTTGGAACGTGGGTTCGTTTTTCCGGCCGGCCGATGCCTTTGCTGTCGAACATGTCTACTTGGCTGGATACACTGCAACACCACCCCGTAAGGAGATCGAAAAAACTGCCCTGGGTGCACAGGCCTGGATTCCCTGGGAGGCTCTACCAGAGCCAATGGAAACTCTCGTAAAACTCAAGAACGAGGGCTGGCAGTTAGTCGCCTTGGAACTGCGCGAAGGCGCAATTGAGCTCGCAACGTTTGAGCCGAGTTCCCAGGTATGCCTGATTGTCGGTAACGAAATAAGCGGTGTGCCAGAAGAAATTACTAGCCTGTGCGACTGCACAGTGCAAATACCAATGCTAGGTCAAAAGGAATCGCTTAACGTAGCCGTGGCTACGGGCATAGCCTTACACCACCTGCGTACGGCTTAGGCGCCGTGACGCTGGAACAAGTAGTGACCAAACCACATACCCACCACAGCCCCCAAAATTGGGCCAAGAATGTACATGGGGCCGTAGGAGCCAATGGCAAAAGCCACGGCGGGGTTGAGCACTGCGTTGCTAAATGGCACAGCTGTGAGCACTCCAATGAATAGCGAAGCACCAACAATCAAGCCGGCCAAAATACCATCAACTTTTTTGGCGACAACTGTACATACACCAAGTGCAAGTACAAAAGCACCAATGCCTTCGGCTACAGCAACGTGCAACTCGCTAGTATAGGGAACCAGCAACGTCTGACCATGCATAACCAGGAGCAAAATGCGCGCTGTTAACGCACCAAGCATTTGCGAAAGCACATAGAACACAGCATCGCGTGAACTCACTTTTTTGAGGCTCAGTAATGCAATGGTAATAGCGGGGTTAACATGCGCACCACTCACCGAACCCACCACGTATACCATAAGACCGAGCGTAGTCGCAGCAATCAGTGGAGTGGCAAAAGGCAACGGAAACGCTCCCGAAAGCGAAACCAAATACGAGAGCATAAATGTAGCAAAGAACTCGGCCGCGTACTTGCGCATGTGCATAGGTGTAATGGGAGGATACAGAGATCCTAAACTAAAGACGTACACCTGTAATCTTCACAAGCGCCAAAACAGTGATGCAGTAGGTTATAGGAGCTCCAGTGGATCGGGATCGAAGAAGCCGAGACTGAGGTATTTTTCGGGAATCGATTCAGTGGCATTTGGCCCGCGCAATACCAACTGCCAAACCATTTCTGCCGATCGAGTGAGGCGATTAACATAACCCACTAACGATTTTTTAAGATCGACTGCTTGAATCTCTGCCAGCGCTTGCCGAGCCATACGTTCAGAATCGGCGCCACGGAAGCGTACGGCCACAAGTTCGGTAGCTGGTGGAAAGCGCAATTGTGTTCGCATTCGAAGTTCTTGATCCAAATACTCTGTCACCAATCCCGTTTGAGCAGTGCAAACTTCGGTAGCATCGGGGCGATACGTCTGGATGATTACGTGCCCAGGTTGGTGTCGCCCGCTGCGACCGACAAGCTGAGTGAGGAGTTGCATGGTGCGCTCGCCACTACGGAAGTGGGGGATCGAAAGACCGGTATCAGCTAGTACCACTGCAGCTAAAGCCACTCCGGGGAGATCAAGCCCTTTGGCTACCATTTGCGTACCAATCAGAACATCAACTTTGCGATCGCGCAGATCTTTGAGTAAACCGAGCATATCTGCCGCGGTTTCGAGTACATCACTATCGGCCCGAGCGACACGAGCCTGAGGGAGGATACGATGCAAAATCGCCTCCACTTTTTGCGTTCCGGCGCCAATGACATGTAACCGCACCGATTGGCAGTGTGGGCACCGATCGGGAATGGGGAAGTAGAGTTCGGAAACCAAATCATACAGCTGAAACTGCGTGCCTCGTTGGTGCACTGAAAATGGCAGACCAGTGGTGGGAGACACAAGGCGGCGGCGGCAATCGAGACACAGCACGGCCGAGCCATGTCCACGACGGTTCAAAAACAGCACGGCCTGTTGGCCGGAAGTAAAGTTTTCTTGTAGAGCCTGGGCAAGACGCGGCGAAAATGGGTAGTGATCTTGGAATTCCACCTCAGTTAAATCAATCACTTCCACACTAGGCTTCGCAATGGACGAATATCGCTCGGGCAGTGTAACAAGAGTGAGTGCTCCGCTGCGCGCTTGCGACCATAAGCTCAATGATGGAGTAGCTGTACCAAACACTAATTTAGCACTGGCTTGAGCGGCTATTTCGGTAGCAGCACGATGCACGTGATACCGCGGTTCTTGTTCATTTTTGTACGTCCACTCGTGTTCTTCATCCACCACAATCAGCCCTAAATTGGGGAGCGGGCTAAAGAGAGCACTCCTGGAACCGATCACAAGCCAAATGCTACCGCTGCGTATTTTGAGCCATAGTTCGCGCTTTTGCGCAGGCGTGAGCTTACTGTGGATCACAGCAATATGTTCGGCTGGGAGCAGCGTAGTAAAGCGCTCTACTACGCTTTCGGCCACTAAAATTTCGGGGGCCAAGTAGATCGCCTGCTTACCGGTTCTAATGGCATCGGCAATCAGAGTGGCATAGATTTCGGTTTTGCCAGAGCCAGTGACACCAAATAATAAACTACTCGTCGAAGCCGCCAGCTGCTGGTATGCCCCGGTTTGTACAGCAGAGAGAACTGGCGGGTGCAAAGCCGGCGCCAATGCAGACAGCGGCTGCGCTTTGACCACCTGAATTTTTTGGCTCTCTAATAAAGCTTTAAGCGGTGCGGTAATACTCCCGAGCTCGGCTGTGAGTTCGGTTTTAGTTTTGGCTCTGGCAGTAAGCGCCTCGAACACGGCTAGTTGTTTTTTAGCTGCTGGGCTTACTACAACTCCAGGTACAGGCAGGTAAGCTGGCTCGGCTGGTGTACACAAAAACTTCCAGTGACCGGGAGCCAACCACAAATTGAGAATCGCCCGCGGCGAAGACCGCGTGTACTGAGCAAGTACCCCAAGTGTAGTCACGGCATAGCGCGGCAGCGGGGGTACATCTAACACCCCTTGAATGGGTTTGATGCCAGCAGTAGCAGTAGTTTCCAGTAGTGCGATAACAACGCCAGGAACAGCCTGATTACGAAATGGCACCAGTACCCACATACCAAGCTCAACTTGGTACTCACCTACTGCATACGTAAGGCCATCATTTCCAAACTCTCCCCGACCATCGACAAGCACTTGGCAAAACACAAACCGCATTCTCTCAAACACTTGCCAAAAGCGCTACCGATATCTCAACACTTTACCAAACCACTAAGCACTAGTGCCCCAGCTGGAACGGGTTAAAGTTAGTGGTGCGATCGTAGTGATCCTCGTTCTCCACTTTTTTGAGGAAACGAACAATGGCGTAGGTAACAGGCGTAAAGAGCACCTCAACTGCTACTTTGAACAGATACACGGTCAGCAGGAGAGTCGGCACTATTTCCCAGGGGAAGACCTGGAAGCTCGCCGCCAAAAAGATAAAGGCGCTAGTATCGATGGCCTCACCAACCACTGTAGAACCAATGGTGCGCATCCATAAATGCTTACCAGACATCCATACCTTCACCTTGGCCATAATAAACGAGTTACTGAACTCGCCGCAGAAGTAGGCGAGCAGACTCGCGAACACAATGGCGCCAGAGCTCATAGATCCTAAGATTGCACCATAAGCCGCATCGCCAGCATACGTTTGCCACTGAGCCTCGCCAGGTAGTAGCTGTACCGCATACAGACTGAGCGAAGTAAGGCCCATGCACAAAAACCCCGTCCAAATAACGCGGCGGCTGCGAGCGTAGCCGTACACTTCGGTGAGAATGTCGCTAAAGATATAGCTCAACGGAAACATTAAGGTCCCACCGTCGATGGAAAGCTTTAAGCCAAAGAAGGGAATCGCGAGATCTAAAATTTTGGCACCCGAGGCAATATTACTCACTATCAAAACCGTCACAAACAGCGCCGTTATGAGATCCAAAAAAACGTACGGTTTGTGAGGCCGCGAGAAGAAAGGGAGGTGCATATTGATTGAGAGTGGTCGGGGCGAAAGGACTCGAACCTTCGGCCTCCTGGTCCCAAACCAGGCGCTCTAGCCAACTGAGCTACGCCCCGACAGGGCAATTTTCCTAAAAAAGGACTACTTGGGCGCAGGTACTCTAGCAGAAACTTTTCATTTGGAAACTCGACTTGAGATCAGCGCCATTCTCATTACACTCTAGGCGTGCCAACTACTCGCAACACTCTAGGAGAAGACTTAGCCAAAATGCTTAAAGGAGGCGTTATTATGGATGTGGTGACCGCAGCCGAAGCTAAAATTGCCGAAGCTGCCGGTGCCTGTGCCGTTATGGCTTTGGAGCGTATTCCATCGGAAATTCGCGCCCAGGGTGGCGTTGCTCGCATGAGCGACCCTGCCATGATCAAGGGTATCCAAAAGGCCGTAAGCATCCCTGTGATGGCTAAAGTGCGCATTGGCCACATGGCCGAGGCCCGTATTTTAGAAGCACTCAAAATCGACTTTATTGATGAATCTGAAGTTCTCACGCCGGCCGATCCTTTTGCTCACGTTGATAAATCTGATTTTAAAATCCCCTTTGTCTGTGGCGCGACCAATTTAGGCGAAGCGCTACGACGTGTTAACGAAGGTGCCGCCATGATCCGCACTAAGGGCGAGGCCGGCACGGGCAACGTGGTCGAAGCCGTGCGTCACTTAAAATTAATTAAAGCAGAGATTGCTGCCCTCAAAAGCATGAAAAAGCCGGCTTTGGCTAAGTGGGCCAAAGAACAACGTGTGCCTGTGGCTTTGGTGGAATGGACTCAAAAACACCAACGTCTGCCAGTGGTAACCTTTGTCGCTGGTGGCATTGCTACTCCTGCCGATGCGGCGCTGCTCATGCAAATGGGTGCCGAGGGCGTATTTGTGGGTTCGGGAATCTTCCGCTGCAAAGACCCTAAGCGCATGGCCGAAGCCATTGTGCAAGCCACAATCCACTTTAATAACCCGGCTAAACTGGCCGAAATTTCGACGAATTTGCCACCTGCCATGCCGGGAATCGAAATTGAGAAGCTCGAAGTAAAAATGCAGGGACGAGGCTGGTAATTCGGGTGAATGAAGTTTCAACCATTATGAATTCTGAGCGGCCTACAGCAGTGGCAGAAGCTCCAAGAACTTTTACTTTTAAGCCCGAGCATCCGCCAGAGATAATTATGGGTGTAGATGGTGCCCGCTACGCCCTTTTGCGCGTGATGATCGGTGGAATACCAGTAGTCTTACATGCGCCAGTTGTTGGTGATGAGCCTACTCAGCAGGTAGAAAAACCCGTATCATCCGAGGTATGAACGTTGGTATTTTAGCTCTTCAAGGTGGCGTGCAGGAGCATTGTGATGTTCTAAAGAAGCTTGGCGTGCAATCGAGCGAAGTTCGTGACGTGAGAGATCTTCAAGAGCTCACACACCTC
The DNA here is from genome assembly GCA_964562645.1 of uncultured Candidatus Peribacteria bacterium. GTDB lineage: Bacteria > Patescibacteriota > Gracilibacteria > Peribacterales > Peribacteraceae > CAZLUF01. Next base: position 3,089 of record CAZLUF010000031.1, on the reverse strand, counting down.
ATCATTCCCGGAGGTGAAAGCACCGTGATGGGTCGTTTTTTAACATTGTTTGGTTTAAGAGAGGCAATTGTAAGCCGTGCCGGATCTGGCACACTGGCTATTTTTGGCACCTGTGCGGGCGCCATACTACTCAGCACAAAAATCGAAGGTGACCATAACCCCGAACCCCTTAAATTGATGGATATGACCATCGATCGCAATGCGTACGGCACTCAGCTCGATAGTTTTGATACAGAGCTGGGTGTGTCGGGAATTACCACGCCAGTACAAGTGAGCTTTATTCGTGCTCCAATTATCCGAAAATATTCAAGGAATGTAGAGATTTTGGCAGAGAGTGGAGGAAACCCCGTTGTTGTTCGTCAGGGCCGAATGCTGGCCAGCACCTGCCACCCTGAGCTGCGAGGCGAAACAGCACTTCATCGCTTGTTTTTGTCTATGTGATGCGTATCCTGTAGCCGATGGATATTCGAAATTTTTGCATTATTGCACACATTGATCATGGCAAGTCGACTTTGAGCGACCGCATGATCGAAATCACTGGCACGCTACAAAAACGTGAGATGAAAGCCCAAACGCTCGATATGATGGATTTGGAACGCGAGCGGGGGATCACCATTAAGCTGACACCAGTACGTATGACCTGGAAAAACTATCAACTCAATTTGATTGATACACCAGGGCATACCGATTTCCGCTACGAAGTGAGCCGATCACTTGCAGCCTGCGAAGGAGCCATTTTACTTGTCGATGCCTCGCAAGGAATCCAAGCCCAAACCCTGGCTGTGCTGTACATGGCACTGGAACACAACCTAACGCTCATACCTGTTCTCAATAAAATCGATCTCCCCGCGGCCGACCCCGAACGCGTAAGCGAGGAAGTAATGAAGCTGCTCGGTTGCAAGAAAGAAGACATTCTGCGGATTTCTGCCAAAGAAGGCCGAGGCGTACCCGAGGTGCTCGATGCTGTAATTGCGCGCATACCTCAGGCCAGTCGATTGACATCGGCTGGTGATACCAAGGCTCCGGCGGGCGTTTCTCGATGTTTGATCTTTGATGCCATTATGGATACCTATCGCGGGGGAGTGGCGTATGTTCGAGTGGTAGAGGGTCAGATTAAAAAAGGTCAGAGCGTCCATTTACTCGGAACCAAAACTCCGTTTGAGGTACTAGAAGTCGGTCACTTTACACCCAAGTATTCAGCCGACGATGTACTGAATGAGGGCGAGATTGGTTACATTGTTTCGGGCCTGAAAGATGTTCACCAAATGCGTGTGGGAGATACGATCTGTTCGGCCGAGAACATCCAGATGCTCCCGGGTTATACACAAGTACAGCCGATGGTGTTCGCAGGATTGTATCCATCGGAAGCCGACGACTATGCCGATTTGCGCGAAGCACTCGAAAAACTATCTCTCAACGATGCGGCCTTAACACTCGAACACGAACAGAATACGGCTCTGGGAAACGGCTTTCGCTGCGGTTTTTTGGGACTGCTGCACTTAGATATTATTCAAGAACGCTTGGAGCGCGAGTATAACTGCGACTTAGTGGTTACAGCCCCGAGTGTGCTCTACGAAGTACAACTCAGTGCCTCTAACCCCGGCGGAGTAGTACGCGCCAGCCTGCTTAAGACTGATGATCCCAGTTGTGCGATGATCAGTAATCCAGCCGATATGCCAGACCCCACGTTTATCGAAGAAATTCGCGAGCCATGGGTAAAACTGGATATCGTGTGTCGCCAAGTAGATGTAGGAGCCTGTATGTCTTTGGTACAAGAGAGACGAGGCCTTAACCAAGGTATTAATTACTTAGATACCGATCGCGTCCTTTTAAGTTTTGAAACGCCACTACAAGGCATAGTGTTGGATTTCTTCGATACGCTGAAATCGGCTACTTCTGGCTATGCTTCCATGAGCTACGAGCACTTGGGTTTTAGAGCAGGGGATTTGGTAAAGATGGATATTTTGCTACTTGGCGGCCCAACCGATGCTCTGGGTACCATTGTCCACCGCAGCGAAGCACAAAGCGTGGGTGCCAAAATTTGCGCTCAGCTCAAAGAAGTACTCCCAAAAGAGCAGTTCCAAATTCCCATTCAAGCTGCCATTGGCGGCAAGATTGTAGCCCGCGAAACTGTAGCCGCTTATCGCAAAGATGTTACCGGTTACCTGTACGGAGGCGACGTGAGCCGCAAAAAGAAGCTGCTTGAAAAGCAGAAGAAAGGTAAAAAACGCATGAAGCAGATGGGTAAAGTAACTCTTAACCAAGAGTCGTTCTTGGCGGTGCTTAAGCGCTAAACCTTACTCGTCATCAGAACTATTGATCTGCTTTGGGACGTAAGCATCTAAAAATGGCTCAAAGACGGTTTGTAGAATGTTTACAGCCAAAGTTTGCAGGCTCGGAAATGGTGCCTCGCGGCGACCACCGGCTTCGGAACGGAAAAACTCCTGCAGGACAAAGCTTGCGAGCTGCAAAATTGTGCCATCGATATTCGCCTCGTCGACCATCAGCTTATTTAAGATGCCCTGAGGATCGAGCGCTAACACCATTTGTAACAGCGTAATCCATTCTACAAGTAGACGATTGAGCGTGGGATCTACCTTGGCCTGTGTAGCCTGAATTTGCTCCTGCACAGCCTTTTCGTTGCTCTCCTGGCCTTCTTCCGCCATATACTCGTGCACTACTGTTTTAGCCTCTTCGTTAATAAGTGCCAAAACACCCAAAATGAAAATCGATGGGCAATCACGGGCGACTAGGCGCGAAATAAGGACAAACAAATGCGCATAGCGATCATCATTCAAAAACTGCAAGATCGTTTTGGCTACTTTAGTATCGCGTTTACGACTGCGTTTTTCTTCGCGTTTTGCCGCTGCCATTTGTGCTCCAGCCGCAGCAAAGCGTTGCTTAGCCGATTCACTAAGTTGCTCTGGGGCTCCAGAGCCACCTTCGCTGGGTGAGCCAATATCAATTCCTCCTGTCTCGGACATAGCTCTAGTATAGCGAAATATTGGCTTTGTGTCGCTATTAAATTTCAAGTGGTTTAAAGAATATGATGTCTTTATTTCCCTTTCTTTGTCAGGGCGACAAAGAAA
>CAZLUF010000030.1:4894-11597 GCA_964562645.1 uncultured Candidatus Peribacteria bacterium | reverse complement strand
TACTTCCTGAATGTCGCTCTTGCTGAGCCCGGCATCTTTAAGGGCGGCTTCGCAGGGGCCAACCGTGCGCTCAATGAGAGTGCTCACTAAGGCCTCGAGCTTGGCGCGCGAGAGGGTAAGGTTTAAGTGCTTAGGCCCGGTAGCATCGGCGGTAATAAAGGGCAGGTTGATATCGGTGGAAGTGGCCGACGAAAGCTCGATCTTGGCTTTTTCAGCAGCTTCTTTGAGGCGTTGGATGGCGATCTTATCCTGGCTCAAATCAATCCCCTGCTCCTTTTTAAATTCGGCCAAAATCCATTCGATGATCACTTGGTCGAAATCATCTCCACCCAGGTGTGTATCACCATTGGTCGAAACCACTTCGACCACGCCATCGCCGAGCGCTAAGACCGAAACGTCGAACGTGCCACCACCCAAGTCGTACACTACAATTTTTTGAGCAGTGTTGCCTTTATCGAGACCGTAGGCCAAGGCAGCAGCCGTAGGCTCGTTGATGATGCGTACAACTTCCAAGCCCGCGATTTGACCGGCTTCTTTAGTGGCCTGGCGCTGCGAGTCGTCGAAATACGCAGGGACAGTAATCACCGCTTTAGTGACGGTTTGACCCAAAAAGGTCTCGGCATCTTTTTTGAGTTTTTGGAGCACCTTGGCCGATACCTCCTGGGGGAGCATATCTTTGCCATCGATCGAAATAACAGCGCGGCCCTCTTTGCCTTCTTTAACTTCAAAGGGCATGCCGTTGGCTTCCTTTTTTACTTCGCTCAAGCGGTGACCCATAAAACGCTTGGCGGAGAAGACGGTTTTTTTAGGGTTTGTAACAGCTTGGCGCTTGGCAGCTACACCGACCAAGACTTCGCTATCTTTAAATGCGACGACCGAGGGAGTCGTACGATTACCTTCGCTGTTTGGAATAACGGCTGGTTCACCACCTTCGATAACGGCCACACAGGAGTTAGTGGTGCCGAGGTCGATACCAATAATTTTGGACATAGGGTTAATGAGGAAATTATCACTCGCTAGTATAGAGTGATAAATTTGTTGGGTCAATAGTTAGCTGCACTCTATACGTCTAGTTGACTGTACTATTTAGCGCGATCGGTAGTTCTCAATATTGACAAATATTATAAAAGTAATTTAATAATGATATTAAACGAGAACCCACAATCATTGGCATGCAGTTCGTTGGTGATTTTGAAAAAGAGTCTAATCGTCAGCGCGTGTATGTAGTGGATGGTAAAAAAGCCTCGGTAGCGCCGATTCCTTGGTCTGTTATTGAATATGGAGCCTTCCGGCGGCGTGCCGAAACGAGTGCCAGTACATCTCCAGCTCAATCTGCTGAGTATGTAAAACGAGCCACTCTAGCTGAGCGAAGCCTGGAAGATGCAGCAGCTAAACGTGCTCTAGCTGCTCTGCAAAATGGTACCGCTCAATTATTGGTACAACTCTGTTCACTTGGCGGGAGTTGCCGCACCATGCAAACAGCTATTGATTGTATGGAGCATGTGGTGAGCCAAGATCAGCCAGTACTCACCATTGCCCGACATACAATTTGCAGTGCCGCGGCACAGGTGTTTTGTTACGGCACAGAACGCTGGGTCGAAACTCCCATCGAAACCATGTGGCATGGTCGAGCCTCGGGCTCTGAACGGCCAGTAGAGCTACGTGGGAGAGCTGAACATGATTGGTCAGAGACACTTCCGCTCCTCCAAAAGTGCGCCAAGCCCTGTGCTCATGCTGCAATCACTCAAGCAGTAGAACAGGCGCGCCATGATCCAGATAATCCGCAAATGGATGTGTACTTAAGTACGGAACTTGTGGTCGAATCGGGCTTAGCGACCCAGGCTTTTCCACATGGCTCGGCTCTGTGGCAAGCGCTGAATACTCGCACGAGTTTATCTCGAATTCTCAAAGGGCGAGATCACCCTCTGCGGGCCTTCTGTAACACGCCTGGTCCAGCTCTGCTCGCTACCAAGGAATAGAGCAGTAGGTATCAAAATATATTTAACGCATTGAATTATTGACTATATTAAAAATAGTTGCAAATATACATATGTGTCCACACCCGAACTACCAGATCCGGAGCGTCCTAATCCTTATCGTTCGCCAGTAGAAGTCGAAGTTCAGCTTTCGCCCGAAGAATTAGCAGCACGTGAGCGCCGCCGTAAAGAAGAGCGTGCGATAATGGGACTGGCGATAGCGTGGGCAACTTGGCAGGCTATTTGGGATTTACTGCATCGGTAAAAGAATTGTCGACCAATGGCTTAAAACAGTGTATTTTCTTTGCAACAAGCGTTACCCAATCCCCTTTCTTACGGTTCTATGTTCTTAGACGAAGCGAAAATCACCGTAAAAGGCGGTAATGGCGGCCAGGGTTGCGTAAGCTTCCGCCGCGAAAAGTACGTGCCCATGGGTGGGCCCGATGGCGGCGATGGCGGCCGGGGTGGTTCGGTGATTCTGCGCGCGAGCGACAATGCCGATACACTCAGCGACTTTACCTCGCGCAAAGTATTTTCGGCCGAACGTGGGGATCACGGACGTGGCAAACGCTGTGCTGGTCGGGCCGGTGAAGATCGCATTTTGCTCGTACCACCGGGTACGACCATTATTCAATTAGTCACTAGTCGTGATAATAAAGTGACCGAGCGCGTGCTGGCCGATTTAGCCAAAGATGGCGACGAAATCCGTGTGGCCCGCGGTGGTCGCGGTGGGTATGGCAATGCGCACTTTACCTCTTCTACGCGCCAAGCTCCCGACTTTGCCGAATTGGGTGAACCAGGCGAACAGAACGTACTGCGTTTGGAACTAAAGCTCGTGGCAGATGTGGGCATTATTGGTTACCCCAGCGTAGGAAAATCTACACTCATTTCCGTCATCTCTGCTGCTAAGCCCAAAATCGCCGATTATCCGTTTACCACTTTGATTCCTAACCTGGGAGTCGTAAATGTGGCTGAGCGTACATACATTGTGTGCGATGTGCCGGGTTTGATTGAAGGAGCTAGCGAAGGCAAAGGCTTGGGCCACACGTTCTTAAAACACATTGAACGCTGTGGCGTACTACTCCATATTTTGGATTTGCACCGCGCTATGGACGAGGAGGGCAATGTAAATCCCGCTCAATTAGTTGCCGACTACAAGGCGATCCGCACCGAGTTGGCCGCTTACTCCAAAACGCTAGAAACAAAGCGCGAGCTAGTTCTACTTGGTAAAACTGATTTAGTGAACCACGATGTAGAGCCTATTTTGAAGGCACTTAAAAAAGCCAAGATCAATGTGTGGATGACGTTCTCGAGCGCCACGCGCACGAACATCGATACCATGGTCAAAAAATTACTGACCATCGTGCTTGATGAACGCGACCAACGTAACAAAGCCGAGGCCGCGGTGCAGGTAGAGGCGGCTAAGTCGATCCCGGTACTCACTCCACACGATGATGAACTGCGCACCCGTGCCTACCGTATCGATCAAGATGCCGATGGTACGATTAGGGTCTCGGGTAAGCGCCTAGAGCAGCTCACCGTGATGACGGACTTTGATAACGAAAATGCCGTTCGCCGCTTCCTGGATGTATTTGATCGCTGTGGTGCCCGTAAAGAGGTAGAGCGTCTGCGGAAAAACGAAGAGCAGGTGTGGGTGGGGACGGTAAGGGTGGATGAGGCGTTATAACTAATCTGCGCCCCATTCAGGCGCTGCGGTATGAGTAGAGATATGTAGAAGTGCTGGGCTAGAGTGCGCGCTACATTCACATTATATAGGTAGGGAGTTCGGCTCGCCTCAGTTCCGCTCAAATTACTATTTGCTGCACGATGGTCTTTTGCCGTAAACAATGTAGTAAGCTTTCTCGTACAACTCGTCGAAAGTTACCACATCCACATTTCTGTTATTTCTTCTAAATCTCTCAAAAGTATCTCTTTTACACATATTATCCTCAGTGTGGAGCTTATCTGAAAATTCTTTAGACTTATTCCCAATTATGAAAACTGTTTTTGGATCAACAGTTCTTATCTCTCTCTGATCCAAAACTGCACCATTATCACCCGATATTGCCTTAAGCGCATGACTTTTCTCCCAGTCTGTTTTTTGCCCAAGACATTGACTTATGCCATCTATAAATCCAGAGGTAAAAGACCAGGTGTTTGTCCTTGAAGTATTTTGTTTTGTAGATGTAAAAATATTTGTCGTAGATGTTTTAAGCTCCACCAAAAGTGTGTAGTCAGTTATGCACATTAAATCTGCCGAGGGGCTACCTGTTCCATTTGTACTTTGGATTCCGACATTGGTTTCAGAAATTAAATCGCGGATAAATCTTATATCAATTCCAAGGCCAATAATCCATAAATTCTTCTTCAAAAAATGATGCCAAATAGCTTCTTCTCCTAGCCCTTTGATATCACCTGGAAATCTTTGACGATATTCTTCAAATTTATTCTCATTCAATAGTAATGAAAATTGGGTAATTGTTTCTTCTCTGGTCTTCAAAAGTGCAACTCGGATACTTTCAGCATCTAAATTTCCATTAGTGAGAATTTTGCTTAGTTGAGTAATTTTTTCTGCCTGATTCTTGTCTTTAAACTGAAGTATGAATGACTCGCTATCTACGACTTTATATGATTTTTCAAAGTCGCCAACATCAACTAAATCCCTAAATTTATTCAAAAACTCTATCATTCTCCAAAAATACTCATAGCCATCATCTGAAGTCGCAAAGCTAATTCTTACAAAATCTTTACTTAAAGGGTTCTCTTTAGTTTCACCTGTTGTTTTCTTTGTTTTTTTAAACGTTAACCTAGGAACATATTTGCCTGAAGTACCTGAGGGATGAAAATCTAATTCACAAATAGTTTGTGTAGTAGGTTTATCATTTAAGATAAATCCTTTATAAATAAGCGTTCTGCTTTCTATGTCAGCTATATAACAACTGCTGCCCGAAGTTGTCCGATAAATGGAAATCTGATCAAGTGTGCCGCTAGTTAAGTTAAAGTAATTGTCCATTACTAACACCAAAAATTACATATACACAATCACCAACCCGGCTAACACCATGTACACGAGCCAAAAGCCAGCCACCAGTAACCAGTGACCCCACTTTTTCTGTTCCCAGAGCACCATGCCGAGGGTGGGTGGAACCACAAACCCGAGCCAGTTAAAAAACGGAACTACAGTCGCGGCCATAATGCCATCTACACCGTACATCACTTTACCAGCGCCAATGGCACCACTGAGGGTAAAGGCACAGAAGATACTCACCACAAAGGCGATAACGGCACTGCGCATCATCATCTTATTCATGGCAGCTTTTTTAACTGGGTCGCTGCACATGGCTTTTTCCATCTCTGGAGTCATGCCGCAATACACACGGTACTGTTTACCGAATAAGGGGCCGAACCAGAACATGCCGAGGGCCACGCTAATAACGCCGCAGAGGAGGAATGGGAGGAGTTGCATAAGGGGGATTGTACGCTGGTCGCCGAGGAATGAGAAATACGTTTTTGATCCAGAATGTAGCCAAATGCCTTATGGTTGTGCTATACTGGTCTGAATGAGTAATGTAAAATACTACATCAGTCAGGACGAGTTTTTTGTGTCCGAAACGATTGAGCAGAAAATTGGCGAAGTAGTACCCGGTTTTAATTCGGGCAACGTCCGGCAATTCGAAACGTGGGCTAAGCCCGAATACGTGGGCTTTCGGGTGATTAATGTTTCCCAAGAACAAGCTAATCGAATTTTTAGAATTCTCACAGGCTGGAAAATACACTGCATTATTGAGCCGTAACTGAGGATTGTTTGTTTACAAAACACACCCAGAACTTTTGTCCCAGGTGTGGCAATGATTGTCATGAGCGGTCAGTACCTACTCCCCTGCTTCGTTTTCGTTCCAAATTGTATCGTAGGGCCTAAAGACATCTTGGGGGTGCGATTGCAAAATGAATCTTGGTTGCTTGGTACCGCCATCCCATTCAATACCATGGCGCTGCAGTTCTGGTAACAGCTCTTCGATGTTTATGACAAAGAGCTCCGGTGTGGCAGCCATGCTGCGAATGAGGCCAGTGGCTTGCATGAGTGCGCGAATAAGTTGCTCTTGTGCTTCGCGATGTGGCAATGGAGGTGTGTACGTAACGGTGGGGTACGTGTTGCCGTTACGGGTATTCACCAAAAACTGACGGTGAATAATGCGCTCGGGTGAACGACCGCGAGTACGCGCTTGCCGTTGTTGCTCGGCACTTTGCTTGGCTAGCGGAGTAAAAGAGAGGGCATCGGGTCGAATGCGTGAACGCAGGTGCTTCCACGTTGGTCGGAAATCTGGCGCATCTGGTAAGGCGCGGGCAGAGACTGTGTAGCTACGGTGTGGGGGTTCTCCCATGTTATCGGCAGATTCTACCGTGCCAGAGGTGGCTTGCAGTACTTCTAGGTTTAGGAGTGGAAGTACTTGTGCACACAGCCGGTCGAACTCCGATGGGGCCAGGCTCGCGGCAGGGAGGTGAATAGTGAGAATACCACCGGGCATGAGCAGACGGCGTACGTGAACGAGTGATCGGCCACGTTCGATAGTGCGATCGGATCGGTTGGCGATATCATCGTCGTTTGACCAGCCAAAATTTTCGAGACCAGTGAGAACGACTTGGCTGGCGGTATGCCAGTGTAGATCTTGGGTGTCATTCCCCTGTTTTCTGGCTTGCTGCATGTACTGGAAGAGTTGAGGTGCTTG
>CAZLUF010000030.1:972-4884 GCA_964562645.1 uncultured Candidatus Peribacteria bacterium | reverse complement strand
CTGTGTTGCCACAATACGCTCATGTTGTAGTGGTACTAGGTGGCTACCAAGTTCAGCTATGCGTTGATTGGCAGCGCACTCTATTAATCGATGCTGACCTTGTGGATCGAGGCGTCGCAGATCTTCGGTGAGACAAAGTCCACCGATGCCGAATGTCACAATTGGACCGTGGATGTTTTGTTCGGCAAGTGTGCGAGCATGGGCCAGGGTACTAAGTGCAAGGAAGCGGCTAGTATCGCCCGTGGCTAGCGCATCGCGCTGCGTACGTTCTAGAGCCCAGGCATCGTACTGTGTACTGCGTTTCATGACTCGTTCGAGGTATCTACTGCCTCGACCATGGAGTTGTTGCTGCAATCGAGCATGCTGTTCTTCGGGATGCTCTATGCGTCCGCGTAAAGGGCCATGTTGCACCATGGCTTCGTCGCTACTACCGGGGTTATATACGTGTCGAAACGCCTGCTCAGCAATGGGCTGATCGGGTGTTATTACCGCCATTTCCTGCTGATGACGTCGGTGGGCTAGTTGGCGTTTGCCCGCTTGCAGCGTGCCGCCAGCATAGTACACGGTAAACGGAACGTGGTTCTGGCCAGCGCGATTAGCTCGGCCCTCGAACTGTTCTAGTTTTGTGAGTGAACCAGGATGTCCGATGTGTCGGAGGTCGTCTACGAACGTCATATCCTGACCGATACCTACGCACTCGCGTTGAGCCAGAAGCAGTACAAAACACTGTCGGTCGCGTGCGGTTCGTCCGGCTTGCATAATTTGCTCGCGTTGCACTTGCGAGGTGGCTCCGTGAATGGCGTACAGTTCCATTGGTCGAATGGCCGAGCTGTTGTAGTGGTGCACCCAAGCCTGGAGCCTCTCGAGAAAGGAATCTCCACGACGATCGGGATGCCGAACATAAATGCCATTACTTAGCCAATCCGTCCCTACGGCACAGCAGTGCTTTGTGTCATCACTAGCCAGTTCGGTTAAATCAGTAGTGAGGGTAGTGAGCAGTGTGGGGTCTTCGTTACGACATCCACTGGCAAAGAGCCAAGGGGCCAGTAGACATAATTCTGAATCCGCGTGGCGTTGACCCAAATTGCGCTCTTGATCGCGCCGAATGCGGTTGAGCACCGATAACTCAGCATCGTTTGGGCGCCAACGTATTTGTTGTAAACGATCGGTCCAGTCAGATGGTGGTTCGGGGGTAAAGAGGATCTGTGTTAGCTGTGTACGGAACTCCGCCAAACTGGTGTCGATATTCCCTTGGACACGCGTGGCGTTCTGCCAGCGATCGGCAGCTGTTTTAGTACGAGCCAGCGCTGTGCAGGCGGTGCGCACCCCGCGCAGGCCATCGCCCATGGTGGGTGTGGCCGAGGTTCCGCAGGCGTAGCGTGATACCTCAATCAGTCGAGTAGCGTTTTGTGTCCAAGCTTTGCCACCATTACTGCGATGGAACTCGTCGTAAGCGAATTCCTCGCGTTTTTGGTCAACCAACGTATCGATAATCACTTGTTGCGCGCGTTCGGCCTCGAGCATGGTATCTGAAACCAGTACAATAGGTTGCTCGAGTGCGGCAAGGTACTCCGCATCGTCACAGGCGCTAGTGATTACGCCCACGCCAGGTGCTTGACCGGGCAAGAAGTACCGCTCAATATCTGTACGCATTCCGTCTTGTGGAACCAGGCGGTTGCCTACCTCGCGAGTCATGTTGGGTGGATACACACCAAGGAAACGATAGCCACCCGGTTTTCGTTCTCGATTGCGGCGGATCATGTACGCCACAATGGGAATGGCGGTTTTTCCACGCCCAGGACTTAGACAAATGTACTGTTGTTCGTGGCGGAGAAGTCGTTCAATAGCAACGCGCTGAGTAAAGGAGGGAAATGGGCAAGTCTCTCCGCGCTTGTTTGTGAGATGTGTACGGAAGCAACTAGGTATCGGCAATGTGGCAGCATCGATAAAGGTGTGAAATATCCGCTCACGAAGACTTTGGTGCGATGCAGCATGTACGCCAGCTTGTGCCCAAATTTCATCTAGGCTGGCATGTAGTTGTTGTGTGAGCCAGCCGAGGTGCACCTGCGCCTCGGGTCCACGGAAATCGCGTTGATCGACTTGAGCCGTGAGTAATTGGCGAAAAATACGAATTTCCAGTACGTGAGTGATAAAAGTACTAATGCGCGGATTCTCGAGAAAATCTTCGTGCAATTGTAAGACGTTCATGATTCCCCCAAGGCTCGGAGCTTTACCTAAGTATTGAGTGAGGATACCAGCGTACGATTCTCGTTCATCTTCGGTAACCAGACCAAGCGAAATGAGAGCATCGATCACGGCCGATGGACCAATAACAGCGGCCAAATCCAAGTAGTCCTGCACTACTTCGTTCATTTCTTCTCGGCGGAGCCGTCGTGCTCGGCGGCTACTTTCGTGCCCCAGATCTTGTGAATCTAGCTCCGCTATTGCCGTACGTACGCTACCAAATTGCATCGAAAAGATACTGAGTAGTTGGCTTTGTACGCGCATCATGAGTTCCTGTACTTCGGTACCATGTGCCTCAACAATTGGATGTTCACGCAGGTGGGCAAGCCACTGCACAAAGCTATCAACTTCGAGCACCGTTACCTGTGGCAAGCTCGGTAGTACGGCTGCGGTCATGGCATCGACATCATTGGGATCAAGCGCGTAAAACGGCGCGAGTTCGCGCGCTTCGGCGCGCAGTGTGGTACCGAGGTCTTCGGGGAGGCGGAGCATATTAGTGGCGGAGAGTACTAAGGAGAGCTTGTAAGGCGAGGAGTACGGCTTCTTGTTGTGCCTCTATGCGCGCGATTTCCTCGGGATCTTGGGCGGCATCGTGCGTTTCGAGTGTTACTCGCAGTTCACGTTGAATACGTAAGAGTGTGCTCCGGCTAGCGGAGATAAGCTGTGGTACTGTCATTGCTAGCCGTGGTGCACGCACAATAGGTGCAGGCTGGCGAGGTGATTGCAGTTTGTCGCTCAAGCGCACCGTTGTGTCATTGGCTTTTTCCTGCACCTCATTTGTGAACGGAGCATCAGAGCGCAGTTGGTCTCGTGTGTCTGTGGAGCCAGTATCAGGAGGCAGCATTGTCTCTGCCTGGTTATCAGTAGCGATGATCTGCTCAGTTATGACCCGCGTGGCCTCGGCCTCTACTTGGAGCTGGCGTAATAGTTCTTCTTCCGCCGGTGTGAACCCTGGGTGCTCTGTAAGTGTGGCCAAAAGTTCCGGAGTGTTTACAGGGAGTACGCCAGTCCAGCTGTAACCAATTTGCAAGAGTTCAATTGGTTCGGTGAGCGTGCCTAGGCGTGTGCTAAACACATCGGTAAAGTGGGCATCGGGGGAAAGCTCCGTTTCTTCGGCGCAGCGGAGCAAGAGTCGCTGGATACCTGCGAGATGCAATGGTAGTTGATCGGCGGGAAAGTGCCCGAACCATGCCTCTACCATTTCTGTGGCATCGCTACGTAGTTCGAGACCGAATTCGCAGGCAATTCCCAGACAAGTGTGGGCCATGAGTTGTAGCTTCGCCGTGGCAGAAGCTGCGCCGCACAGGGCATAGGCTTCCTCTAGTGGATCTGTTTCGATCACTTCATCTGGTGTGGCACTTTCTAGAGCATCGCTAGTTGTAGTTGCTATGGCTACTTCGGGTATTACTTCTGCGGCTGGACTAGCGATAACTTCTTTTGTGTGTATGCCAAGGGCAGTACCAATCTGTTCGCGATACCAGGCACCAAATGCGTTTCGATTTTCTGCTGGCAGATCGGGAATACTGGCCAGAGATTCGATCCAACCTAAGCGTCGCAGGAGCCAGCAGGCCGCATGTTGAACTGTAGGAAGTATCTTTCCTTCAGTTCTAGCATCGTTAAGTTCTTGGCGGAGCGATTTTTCGACCTGAGACTGCACAGCCGACGAGC
>CAZLUF010000030.1:0-962 GCA_964562645.1 uncultured Candidatus Peribacteria bacterium | reverse complement strand
TCTGCCCGCAGCGCAGTCGTCGCTTTGCTGTTACTGATAAGTTCACATGGCCACGATCCAGATACAGACGTAGTAGCGTGTTCTAGGGTAGTTGCCAAGCTGGCATTCGATGTGTTCAATTCATTGATGTAGTCGCGATTTACATCGAAAGGGAGCATTGTTTCCTTTGGCTTCTCATCTGCCGATAACGTTGGTTGCTGTACGGCATTATTAGAGCCAGGTGCTTCGGCTGGCGGATCATCGGCGAACTCCCAACTACTAATTTCTTTGGCGATTTCTTCTGCAGCTTTTGCAATGATATTTGTTTTGTCAATCTTGCGAACATTGGCAATATTTTTGCCAAGGAGTTCCAGTATTTGTGCTCGAGAAGTATAGATTACAGGGCTATTCCTTTCAGTTCGTATATCATTCAATATCTGTAAATCATATGTACTAAAGGGTTGGCCAGAAGCTTTTTGTAGTACATAGCACCGATCTTCGATCATCTTAAAAAGTGCAAAGCCAAAGAGGAATTTGAAATACGGTTCTGTGTTGACATCATTATTTAGTGCAGGGGCATCTGGAACAGGATCACTAAATTCAACAATGTTCTCCAGAAACGCTATGAACAGTTGGCTCTTCCATTCGAAGTATCTCCGCAACTCTGCTTGCATGCAGTCGGAGTACTGAACTTTGAGCATGTCTGTCTCCAGTGCCTGTCGTGCTTCAGTTAAGTAGTTACCTACATCTTGCCAAGACTCAAGCCTACTGTCGCTTTCGACAGATAATACGGTGGGCTGCTGACATTCTAACGGAAGCACGTCGTTGATTTTCTTTTCTACAATTGCACAGAACGAAGTGCGGAGTTTGGTCACGCGCCATGGCATTGCTGTTGTACTAGCTGCAACTATCATATCCACATTGATCTTTTCGGCAGCACTCAGTGCCAAACTGCACTGCGCCTGCACTGCTGGAACAATGTG
>CAZLUF010000029.1:433-12210 GCA_964562645.1 uncultured Candidatus Peribacteria bacterium | reverse complement strand
AACCTACGCGCTTATTTACATACTTGTTACTTCAGGGGAGGCGTCCAAAAACCACGGCGGGTGTGGGATTGCCCCGCCGCCGCTGGGCGGGAGGGTGCATTGGTTTTTGGTGAGCTTCTTTGGTTACTTTCTTGTCTGGTAGACAAGAAAGTGACAAGTATTCATCTATAATAAAGTGAAAATGGCCCTATGCACAAACTTCCAAAATAACGTACAATACGGCGCCTCTCTATTTTTACTCCTATGGAACAAGGTGACGTCATTTTGCGCTTCGATGAAGTATCATTTGGTTACCATCACCAACGCCCGGTCTTAACCGAGGCTAGTTTTTCGGTCCGTCAGGGCGCCAAGCTCACGATCATGGGCCAAAATGGCGCAGGTAAGAGTACTATTTTTAAATTGATTACACGCGAACTGCATCCACAATTGGGCCAGATTCATGCGCAGCGCGGGCTTACTATTGGTATTGCTAAACAGGTGATGGCTCATGCAGATCTCTCGAAAACTGTGACTGAGTATTTTGCTGGTGCGTTTACCGAAAAGCAGTACGACTTGGAGCGACACATTACGCGTGTGCTCGATGTGGTACATCTAAAAGTGCCGCACGATAAGCACTTGAAAGATTTATCTGGTGGTCAAAAGGCCCGTTTGCTCTTAGCTTTCGCACTTATTCAGGAGCCAGACATTCTGTTGCTCGATGAGCCGACCAACAACTTAGATGCCGAAGGCATCGGTCACTTAACATCGTTTTTAATGGAGTACGAAAAAAC
Organism: uncultured Candidatus Peribacteria bacterium; assembly: GCA_964562645.1. GTDB lineage: Bacteria > Patescibacteriota > Gracilibacteria > Peribacterales > Peribacteraceae > CAZLUF01. The sequence goes on along the minus strand of CAZLUF010000029.1, from coordinate 11,440 downwards.
CTGCATTGTTATTTCTCACGATGCTGGTTTCTTAAACTGCTTTACGCAGGGCGTGCTACATCTTGATGTGTTCAGCCATAAAGTGGAGCAGTACGTAGGTGACTACTTCGATGTGGTAGAGCGTATTAAGGAGCAGATCGAACGCGAGGAGCGCCAGAATGCGCGGATGGAAAAAGCAATTTTGGACCAAAAGGAGAAGATTAACTTTTTCTCTCACAAGGGCGGAAAGATGCGCAAGCTCGCCAGCAAAATGCGCGATGCCGTAGAGGAGGCTGAGGAAAATAAAGTAGATGTTCGTCGCGACGATAAGACCATTGCACCATTTACTATCGAAGCCCCCACATTCCCTAAGCCCCTCATGCAGATGACTTCGCTGCATGTGTGCATCAATCACAAAGTGGTTTCTAAAAAAGTAGAGCGCTCGGTGCTCCGTGGGCGTCGCTTACTCATTACTGGTCCAAACGGTATTGGTAAAACTACGTTGCTCGAAGCCCTCGCCAAAGGGACGGAAAAAGGCGCTAAAATTACCGAAGGCGTCACGGTTGGGTATTACCGCCAGGATTTCTCCGGATTACCGACCGATAAAACCGGGTACCAAATTTTGGAGGAGGCGATGGAAAAAGAAAACCGTCAGGAGATCTTTGCCACAGGAGCCAGGTTCTTGCTCAATGGAGATTTGCTCCATACCGAAGTAGGCGCCATGTCCGAAGGTCAAAAGGGTTTACTGTGTTTTGCTCGTTTTACGCTCCAGAAGCCAAATCTATTGATTCTTGATGAGCCTACGAATCACATTAACTTTCGCCACATCCCAGTGATTGCCGAGGCACTCAATCAGTACGAGGGAGGTATGATTCTCGTGAGCCACGATCAAGATTTTGTGAACCAGGTAGAGGTGCACGAGGAGCTTGATTTGGGTGCGCTGTAAGCAGAGTTACTTCTTTACCACTTCCGGCGTAAACGTCACTGGCTCTTTTGGCATATCGTTACGATGGCGGGCCACTTTGGCGATGGAGTGTACTACCGACTGCCCAGCTGTGACGTGTCCAAAAATGGTATAAGCGGGTGGTAAGTCGCAGTTGGCATCCATAATAAAGAATTGGCTGCCATTGGTATTAGGTCCAGCGTTTGCCATGGCCATCACACCTTTTTTGTAACCGTGACGGTACACTTCGTGGCCGCGATCGATTTCATCATCGAAGCGATCGCCGTAAATACTTTCGCCACCAGAGCCAGTACCCGTAGGGTCGCCACCTTGGATCATAAAACCGGGGATCACACGGTGAAAGGTAAGATCGTTGTAATAGCCGCGTTCGGTTAAGGTAACGAAGTTAGTGACAGTTTTTGGTGCTACGTCGGCATTGAGTTCCACACTAATATCACCGAGTGATGTGTGCAGAATAACGGTGTGCTTGCCAGTGAGGAGGGTGCCGGTCCAGTTAGTAGGAGACATGCAAAAAAGAGAAAGTGCTTGGACTATAGGGTATGGACTCAGATTTGGCCAACCCAAGCGCAGGTGTTGGCGCAAATGAGCGATATCCTGATACAGTACCAGTATGCTCACAATTGGGGCATTGCCCAAGCCGTTTGTTGGTCATATCGGCGTGATTCAGCGCAATGCCATTATGAGCTGGCGGCAGCTGGCTCCCGATGTGCAGATTATTCTGTGCGGTAATGAACTGGGTGTGGCAGAAATTGCGGCCGAGTTTGGCTTGGAGCATGTTCCCGATATCGCTCGTAATTCGCATGGCACGCCACAGCTCAATGCTGTGCTTGCAGAACTACAGCAGCGTGCTCGTTTTCGTTGCATTTGCTATGCCAATGCCGATGTTATTCTCTTGAATGATTGGGCGCGGGCAATGGGTGTTCTCGTGGCAGCAGGTCGACCGTTCCTGGCTGTGGGCGAGTGTTGGAACCTGGCTCTTACCGATGCTCTCGCTTGGTCACAAGTTACCGATACGCAGTTGCGGCAACAGGTACATAATAGGGGAGTACGGCGGGGCAAAACTGCAATCGATTATTTCTGTTTTAACAAAGAACTGTTTAGTACAGTGGCTCCATTGGCTCTGGGGCGAGCCTATTTCGATAACTACCTACTGGCTCAGGCTCTGCGGCAACATGCGGCTTTGGTTGATTGTACGTCGGACACATTAGTAATCCATCAGAATCATGATTATGCTCATATTCGTGGTGGTTTTTTGGAGACCCGTTTTGGTACCGAGGCGCAGGAGAATTTGCAATTAGCAGGTGGGTATTTGCGATTGGCGACTTTGCACGACTGTACGCATACTCTGCAAAATGGTGTACTTCGACGTTCGTGGGCGGGTACACTGCATCTGATGCGGCCATATGTATATGGTCGAGGAGCCATACGAACGATGTATCTTATGCTCCTGCGTTGGTTACGCCGTTGAACTTCTTTTGCTACCCAAGTGTTTGAGCGCGTCATAGTTACTGGCGGTACCGGCTTCTTTGGATCACACATTTACCGTGCCTTACTTGCCAGTGGTCAGGCCAAAGAGGTGTTTGCTCTTGGTTCACGTGAATACGATTTACGAGACGAGTCGGCAGTGACGCGTATGTTTGTGGATGTAAAACCCGATGCTGTGATTCATGCTGCAGGTCATGTTGGTGGTATTGCGGCCAATCGAGCCAAGCCCGCCGATTTTTTGTACGATAACTTAAAGATGGGTTCACTGGTTATTCATCATGCTCACCTGCACCACATTAAAAAATTGATTCTGATTGGCACCGTGTGTTCCTACCCTAAATTTACTACGGTACCGTTCCGTGAGGCTGATTTTTGGTCCGGCTACCCTGAGGAAACCAACGCTCCCTATGGCATTGCCAAACGAGCTATTTTTGCCCAAGCCGAAGCCTACCGTCAGCAGTATCAATTGCCAGTTTCTTGCCTGTTGCCCTCTAACTTATACGGGCCAGGTGACTCGATCGATACGGTCAAATCACATGTCATCCCGGCATTGATCAGTAAATTTTCGATTGCAAAAGAATCTCGTGCGCCGAGCGTAACACTGTGGGGAGATGGCACTCCCACGCGCGACTTTCTCTTTGTAGAAGATGCCGCCCAGGCTGTCGTATCTGCTTTGAATAACAATACGTTTGTAGGCCCTTGCAATATTGGTACGGGTATCGAAACCAGTATTGTGGCATTGGCTAAATTGATAGCCGAAGAATTGCAGTACACAGGCGAGATCCGTTGGAATGCCGCTGAGCCCAATGGGCAGCCACGTCGTTGTTTGGAAGTAACACGGGCACAAGAGCTACTAGGGTTTCGCTATCAAACATCACTTGTGGAAGGTGTGCGCAAGACTATTGATTGGTACCAACGATCGCACGTCCAGTAGAGAGTAATTTGCGATGATGTAACAGATACTTGTTGTCAGAAAATATTTCGTATTATTGCATTAATACAAGTGTTTTGTTGGCAATTACTGCAATGGATGCTGCATTCATATCAGGCAATGATCTTCTGGCAACTTCATCTGCTATTGCTTTTGCAGGTAATCATTTACACTTCTCGTTATGACTTTACACCTCTTGTGCGTGCTGGCTCTGGTATTAGGGGCCGAATTTATTAATGGCTATACCGATGCACCCAATGCCACGGCTACAGCAGTTGCCACAGGGTTACTATCGCGTCGTCGTGCATTGTGGTGGGCGGCAGTGGCTAATTTACTTGGACTCTTTCCGGCGCTGGTGTTGGGTACGCCGGTGGCTCACACCATTGGTAAGGGCATTATCGATTCGGCGGCGGTCAATATCGATTTGGTAGCGGCAGCTATGTGTGGCGTGATCATCTGGGGGCGCATTGCGGCGCTCATTGGTTTGCCAGTGAGTAAATCGCATGCGCTCTTTGCCTCGTTAGCAGGTGCAGCGTTCTACGGCGGCGGTACACAGGCACTGTTGGGCGAAGGGTGGATTAAGGTGCTCGATGGCATTGGCATTTCTATTGCTCTGGCATCTAGTCTTACGTGGGTTATGGGTCGACTCGTGCAATTTTGGCAACGCTCCCGGCCATTGTCCGAGCGCCGCTGGCGGCACCTTCAGCTTATTACACTCACGCTCGTGGCAGGTATGCACGGCTGGAACGACGGGTTGAAGTTCGTTGGTGTGTTTGCCCTAGTACTTCTGCTGGGTGGAGTAACGCCCGAGTTCGTTGTCACACCACAAATTATTCTGCTGTGCGCTGTTGTTATGGGTGCTGGCACGCTCTGTGGCGGCTGGCGTATTGTTGATCGCATTAAAAAAATGACTAAGCACAATTGCCAATCGTGGCAAGGTGTGACGGCCGAGACGGTCTCGGCTCTGTGTATTGGCTTATCGGCTTTTGGCGGTGTGCCAATGAGCACTACGCATACCGTTGTCTCTTCCATTGCAGGCGCGAGGGCGTCGGTTAGATTGCACGATGTCGATTGGCGAACAGCCGGACTGATCGTGTGGGGTTGGGTTTTAACGATCCTGTTCTGTGCTTTGGGCGCCTATGCTTTTTCGTATATTGGCTGGGAATGGATTGCAGCTTGCTACTGTGTGGCCGAAGTAATACTGCTCACCTATGAATTTACCGGGAAGCGCCGTGTTGTTGAACCTGTGCCAGTCTTACTAGAGAGCTGAAATACCCGTACTAAGCAGATAATTGCTCCTTTTTAGTATTTCGCCTTGCAGGCGAATGCGGAAAACGTGCCAAGCCAAGGCGATAATACATACATCGAGCATGGTGAGTCCGGTGAGCAGACGTGAGTGAAGATGTATGATTTCAAAAATCTGAAAACCGATGCGCTACGTTATGAGAAATGCACAGTGTCTCAAGAGAGTTGTTACATGTGGCTAAATTTGGCTTAGGCATAATCCGAGCAGTAGAAAATTGCAAAATATTTAAAAAATGTTATAATAATATATTCACATATTCTCTCACACGTCAATTCTATGTCATACCGTATTACTACTTCGCATGCCGTTGCGGCTTGTTTAGTGGGTGGCGCTTGCCACTGCCACTGCCTCTGCTCTCAGTGTGCCCATTCCGCTCACAGGACAAATTAATTGGGCGGGAACTTCTCAGTATCAGAAGTATTGGTCCAATCCAGATCAGGGGGTGGTTAATCCTGGTACAGCTTTTAGTACATCGAGTGTGTCTAGTTCTTCGAAGGCCTATTACTTCAGTTCCGCGGCAACGTCTACGTCACCGAGCATCAGCATCACTAATCCATCTACCAGCAACACGGGTGGCATTGGTTCAGTGGCTGTGACATCGACGCAAAAACCTGATCTTTCTGTTACCAAAACTGCACCCGATACTGTTGCGTGGGATGCTCAATATGTGGTGACGTATTCGGTGACAAATCGTGGTGCTAAAACGACACAGGCAAATTTGGTTGAGGCATCCTCAACTGGAGCATTTGATGAAAAGGCTCGCATCTTCGTTTCCAATCCAATTGCCTATAACGGTATGCGTTCTGGTGAGGGTATAGCTCCTAATCGCGTGAGCTGTGGCCGTGTGGCAGCCAACGTTCGCTGCATTTTCCCTCGTGGTATTGAGGCAGGCGAAACCCTGCAGTTCAGTGTGATCTACGATGTTCACCCACGTCCTGTGCAGTGCGACGCCGTAGCTATCACGGCACCTGCCACTATGTTGCCCGGTATGAATATTAGTCCTACAGCTGCACAGTCGAGTTTGCGTTTGGACGCGAATCCTGCAGATAATACGAGTGGAGCTACTTCGGTTCGTATCACGTGTGATTCTATTAGTGCCGATATGGCAGTGCAGATTAATGGTCCCAGCACAATTGCAAAAGGCCAGGAGGCAGCATTTGTCATTAGTTTGCAAAACACGAGTGAGCGGGTAGCCAATACGGTCCCAGTTCAAATTACGGTGCCCGATGTTGGTTATGAGTTTTTGGGCGTACAGGCTGGCGAAAAGAATGGCATGTGTACTCGTGGTCGTAACGATTCACTGAACCAGGTGACGTGCATGAACCCCAGTGTGCGCCTAAGTCCGGGTGGGCAGAGCACATTTATAGTCCGCTTGCGTGCCAAGGATCAGTGCCAGGGAAATCAGGTTAGTGCTGCTATTACCAAATCTCTCCTGCGGCCAGATCCACGTATTGGCGAAACGTACGATGTAAATACCGCCAATAACTTCACGAATCAGGCTGTCACTTGTCAGTAGTATCGTTCTCTACAGAGCGCGCCTCACCCTGTGGGGCGCGTTTTTTAGTAGTGTCCCATCTGCCAGGTTTTGATACCCGCTACGGGGTACAGGAGCATGAGTACGTTGAGCGTGAGGTTATCGCGATAGATTGCCAGCATCACAAGCTCAGTGGCGATCACGATCGCCAGTGTCCACTTCCAGGGGAGTTTGGCAGCCAGCCAAAAACCAAACATCATAAAGAGTACATCGCTTGTGGAATTGAGGATGGTATCGCCTGTGTACCCAAGCGAGGCAGTGGCCGAACGGTAGCGGTTAATAACGATAGGGGAGTTTTCGAGCAACTCCCAGCCAATTTCGATACCCATAGCCACGAGTAACCGCCATTCCAAGGCAAGTTTACGGGTAATAACTACGAGAGCTGCATAAAACAGAATGCCATGCAGAATATGCGAGGTGGTGTAGGGATCAATAAAGTTTTGTGAAGATTCGCTGCCCCAGGCATCGAGTGTGCCGAGCTTGAGTCCACATGCGCACCAAGCAGGTTGGCCCATCCAAAAGAGTGTGGCTGCAAAAGCGATGAAGATACTAACAAAGAGTCCAATAAAGCTCGTACGCCTGTGCGTCCGCCAGTACTGCAAGATGGATGCCATGCCATTAGTGTACGCGATGTGGTGTGGAATTTGCACACAGTGTCTAAAACGGCAATAAAGTCATTTAAAACATAGCTATTGCGCCCGTTGTGTGTTGTACTGATTGTTCCTTCCCCCATTCATATACAAAAATATTTACGCTTAACGCTCTTTTTAGCGATGTTCTCCACCGGCACAGTGTTTGCACAAGATGCAGCTTTTTCGCAAAAACTATTCACCGATGTCCCGAAAACCAGTACCTATTTTGAGGCAGTGGAGTATCTGCGGACGCATAATGTTCTCAAGGGATATGTAGATGGAACCTTTAAGCCCGATACCCGCATTAACCGGGCCGAATTTGTAAAATTCATTGTCAATCCGCTACTGCTCGATACAAATAATTTGAGTAATTGTGTGCGCGAAAACGTGGCCGAAACCGCTACTACGGTGTATTTCCCCGATGTCCCGAAAGATGCCTGGTATGCCCCCGAAGTGTGTTTTGCTAAGAATAAAAGCATCATCAATGGTTATCCTGACGGTAGTTATCATCCAACTAATTCTGTGAATTTTGTAGAGGCTGCCAAAATTATTTCTAACGTGTTTGCCCTCCAGGTCTCAACCGAAGAGGTGGGCGAATTTTGGTATCGACCATATGTAAAGCGTCTATCGGATTTACATGCCAGTCCTACAAGTATGAAGCGTTTTGATCAAACTATTACGCGCGGCCAAATGGCCGAAATGGTCTATCGCTTAAAGGCAGATCGCACTAATAAGCCTTCGGCAAGTTTTAGCACATTGCGGTAGATATGTAGTTTCATTGCTCCTGGTTAGCGCCAGGAGCAATGAACATTTGGAGATTTTCAATTTTTTCAGTAACACGCATCACTTGTCTTCTGAATGGTGCCCTTATTTTTTAGGGGCAAATCGCAGTGTGAGCTTGATGACCGCAATGATGTATCCAAAGAGTAATGCCGCTCCAATACCGCCGTGAAATAGGCCAATACCCAGTTCTGGCCACCATGAACCAACGATCATAATAAGTACTACGCGGAGTATGTTGAGTACAAGTAGGCCTATAGAGCTCAGTACGGCAATGCTGGCAAAGCGCATGGCACCTTGGAGTGTATGTGGGAACCGTTGCCAGCAGACGTAGCCCAGGAGCCCGAGCAGTAAAATAAGAGCGGTGAGTTCAGTACAGCCAGATCCAAATGTTACGCTGAAGTTTTGGTACGTAATATCCCAGCGGCTTATTTGTGTAGCGGCTCCGCCCGGTAGATAGGCCAAGACTTTTTGAATCACATCTGTCATTACCGGGCCAGTCAGACGGTAGTACGCGGTATTCATACTATCGCCGTACAGGTATAGCGCGTAGAGCACATAGCCAAACACTAGAGTTTTTTTATGATCGAATAGAACACCTCTAGGCATTACAACAAAGAAGAGCGGCAGAGTGATGGCAAAAAAACCGAGGTACAGCGTGGCTATCGCGGCGGCATTGTAAATGGCGGGATTGGTGAGGATGAAGCTGTTGAGCGCCTGCAGCTGCGTGGGCGTAGGGTGCATCACCACCGAAAGTGCCGCAGCACTTACGACAGTGGCAACTAGTGCAGCGGTTGTCTGTACCAGATCTGGTCTTTGAAGCGGCTTCTTATGGAGTCGTGTGCGAAGCACAAAAAATAATACGGCTAGTAACAGTCCGGGCAAAATAATGGGAAAGTATTCCTCTTTTTTAACAATAAAAGAGGAGCGCCCAAAAAGTGGGGAGATGGTTTGCGAAATAATTAACCAGCGAAAGCCCAGTGCTCCCAGGTAGATGCTGGCTAAGCGAAGGAGTAAAGCGGCATCTTGGCGGCCAAAATTTGAAAATAAACGATGCTTGATTGGTGCGATCATACTTATGAAGTAAAGAGTAACTGCTCACGCTTAAGATAGACGGCAATTCCTAAGCCCAGAAGTAGTAATGACCAAGTCGAAAAAAATGGGGCATCATTACTGCCTCCGCCACCACTCAAGTCGCAAAAATAGTTATCGCAATGGGCAACTTTAAGATCTCCATTGGTCAGGTCGCGGTAACTGATTACAGGAAAGCCATCAAAGCCTTTCGCAATCGAGTTCTCGAGCCCTACGAACCCGGTAGAGTCGACGGTTGTGATGGTATTACCCGAAGTGCAATCGGTAGTTCCGCAATGTAGAACTTTCAAATCGTCATTTGTATCGTCGTCGTAGCTGATGACTGGTAAATTGTCGGCCCCAATGGCAATGGCACTATGTTGGCCAACTACGTCAGTGCTATCGACAGTGGTAATGGTGTTAGAAGAGCTGCAAGAATTATCGCCACAGTGCACAACTTTTAAATCCAATGTGCTTTGGTTTAGGTAGCTGATAATCGGTAAGTTATCAGCTCCAATTGCGATCGAATTTGTAATGCCAAAATTACCAGCATCAACAGTGCTAATGGTATTGCCGGAGCTACAGTTGGTATTGCCGCAGTGGGCAACTTGCAAGGAACCGTTATCCTGGTGCCAGTAACTAATCACGGCTAAGTTATCACTTCCAATTGTAATACTACTGTTAAAACCACCGCGTAATGGGCCCCCATCTAGTGTGGTAATGACATTACCGGTACTGCAAGAATTATTGCCACAGTGCACGACTTTGAGATCTAAGTTGAGATCATCAGAATAGCTGATGATCGGCAAATTATCCGCACCAATGGTAATAGAGCTTGAATCGCCTGCGTTACTATCTACAGTGGTGAATGTGTTGCCCGAACTGCAACTAGTGTTTCCACAGTGTACAACTTTTAATGTCTGTGCCGAGAGATCATGGTAACTGATGATAGGCAAATTATCGGAGCCGATGGTAATGTCAGAACGAATGTCGACGTTGCCGCTAGAATCTACAGTAGTGATGGTATTGCCACTGGTGCATCCAGCGTCTCCGCAGTGCACAACAAGCAGGTTTCCACTAAACACCATATAGCTGATTATGGGTAAGTTATCCGAACCAATCACAATAGATGAAGCCACACCAGTATTGCCCGTGCTATCTACTGTGGTAAGCGTGGGGGCAGCCAGGGCAATGGGTAGTTGAATGATGCTGTGAATTGAAAGCGCTGCGGCAATCGCTATTTTTCCAAGTCGTATGTGGTAAGGAAATTTAGTCATGCAGTAGCAGCAATTGCTCGCGCTTAAGGTACACGAAAATTCCCACACCCAGTAGAGCGAGTGACCAGGGCGAAAAGAATGGGGCATCATTACTACCTCCGCCACCACTTAAGTCGCAAAGATAGTTATCGCAGTGAGCGAATTTTAAATCTGCGCTAGTTCCGTAAGTATACGCAATGCTTGGAAAAGTATCGGGATCGATAGCTATGGCAGATGCAACACCAACATTACCGGCACTATCTACAGTGGTGAGTGTGTTGCCACTTGAGCATTTCGTGCTTCCGCAGTGGGCGACCTTGAGATCAAGGCTGACACCGTCGTAGTAACTGATCACTGGTAAGTTATCGGATCCTCGGGCGATACTGGTGCCATTGTTCACGTTTCCGGAATTATCAACCGTAAAAGGCTCATTACCGCTCGTACAAGCAGTATTTCCACAGTGCACTACTTTTAGTAAGCCATTGGTACGGTCGCTATAACTAATAATTGCCAAGTTATCTGATCCAATAACAATAGATGTAAAGTAAGCTTCCAATGAGCCGCCACTGTCGACTGTTGTCGTAGTATTTCCAGAGCTACAAGCGACGTTGCCGCAATGTGTGACCTTGAGAGAAAAAGTATCGTGATCCGGGTAACTCACAATTGGCAGGCCGTCGTTACCGATGGCTATGTCGTTGTAGAACCAAAGTCGGTTTGTTGTATCGATGGTCGTAATAGTATTACCGCTAGAACAAGTGTTATTTCCACAGTGGACTATCTTCATATCCAGGCCTACATCATCAGAATAACTGATTATGGGAAGGTTATCGTTACCTATTGTTATAGAGCTAGAAAAGCCCACACCTCCACTTTCCACTGTTACTAGCGTATTCCCACTGCTGCAAGCCACATTACCACAGTGAGCGATTTTTAATGCCTGCGTACTAGAATTGTAGTAACTAATAATGGGTAAATTGTCAGCTCCGATTGCGATACTTGTTGTCTCTCCAACTGATCCTGAGGCATCTACAGTGGTAATAGTATTGCCACTTGTACAAGTGCTGTTGCC
>CAZLUF010000029.1:0-423 GCA_964562645.1 uncultured Candidatus Peribacteria bacterium | reverse complement strand
ATCGCTGCCAATAGCGATTGATGGGTAGTAACCAGTATTCCCAGTACTATCTACAGTAGTAATTGTTGGCGCAGCGAGTGCGAAAGGAGCGTGAGTGATACCATGAGTAATAATGAGTAGCAGCGCCGCCACTTTGCCGGTGTACACCCAGCCAGGGGCTTTACTCATGGATCAACAGTAATTGTTCGCGCTTAAGATACACGAAGATACCAATTCCTAGTAGAGCCAGCGACCACGGCGAAAAAAACGGCGCATCGTTGTTACCTCCGCTTCCACTTAAGTCGCAGAAGTAGTTATCGCAATGTACATATTTTAAATCGCTGTTGCCAACATCTAAGTAACTGATACTTGGGAATGTATCTGTGGCTATTGTTATGGCCGACTGGGCACCTACCGTATCAGTTGTGTCTACCGATGTGAGTG
>CAZLUF010000028.1:0-12296 GCA_964562645.1 uncultured Candidatus Peribacteria bacterium | reverse complement strand
AGCCGATAAATACAAACCAAAGTATTTCCATAATGAGGGGGGGGTGAATGATGAACTACTACCCTATTCCTCTTATGCTACGGTAACTAGCAAATACCTTTCAAATTGCCAGCAGAGAAACTGCTCTGATTGTTGCCGGTAGTACTTCTTCCTATAAGGAATGCGTAGGCATCGACGTATCTCCAGATACTTCCTTACGTGGCTGCCGTATGATTAACGCACCCAGCGAAGTGGCAATGACAATGAATGCCACAGCTGCCAAAAAAGCCATGTTGTACCCATATACGACCGATTCCATCTGTCCCATCGAGGCGTATTTCGCCGTAACCGTTGCCGCCACGCTCGAAAGAACCGCGAGACCCAGGGCACCACCCATCTGCTGCGAGGTATTAATGAGCCCCGAAGCCAAACCAGCCTTATCTCCCGATACACCCGTAGTAGCAGCTACCATCAGAGGCATAAAGGTCATAGCCATACCGATCGGCATGATGAGCACATTGGGTAATACATCGATCCAGTAGTTGCCATGCACGGGCAAGCGGATGAGCCAAAGCACAGCGCTGGCGACAATGAGCGGACCAGCAATGAGAAAGGGCTTAAAGCCAAAACGTGTGACACCGCGGGCCATACGCTGCGATAACGTACCGAGAATGATCGGGAATGGCAGGAAACACAGACCTGTCATTAAGGGCGAGTACTTCAGTACGCCCTGAACATAGAGTGAAATCAGAAAGAACATACCAAACGCTCCAGCGGTAATAGGCGCGGCCATTAAGTTTGCTCCCGTGACGTTACGAGCAGTAAAAATGGAAAGTGGCATGAGTGGATGTCGACACCACGCTTCGTTAGCAATAAATGCACCTAGCAGAGCTAAAGCAAGTGCTCCGTAGCCAAGCGACTGTGCGCTGAGCCACCCCCATGCTGGCGCCATACTGGCAACATACACAAAGAGCACCAATCCACTAGTGACCAACACAGCACCCGGTATATCCAAATCGTGATGTTCTTTTTCCTGCGGTTCGTGTGGCAACAGTTTGGCAATGGCCAAACACACCGCAATCCCAATAGGCACATTTACAAAAAAGTTCCAACGCCAATTCAAAAACTGCGTCAGTACGCCACCTAACAATAAACCTACGGCTGCACCGCCGGTCGAAACCGTAGTCCAATGACCCAAAGCCCGGTTACGCTCTTTGCCTTCGGCAAAGGTAATCAGCACTACCGAGAGAGCGGCGGGTGACATAAAAGCTGCAGCCATACCCTGCAATGCACGCAAGACAATCAGCATCGCTGGAGACACTGCTAGACCAATCAACAGTGAGAGCAGTGTAAAGGCACCCAAGCCGGCGAGTAGCACGCGGCGATGACCAAAAATATCAGATGCACGTCCGCCTAGGAGCAAAAAACCACCGAAGGTGAGTGCATAAGCCGTTACCACCCACTGCAATGTGTGGCTATCAAAGTGCAAGGAAGCACCAATAGCAGGAAGTGCTACATTGGTAATGCAGACATCGAGCACGACCATAAACTGGGCCACTGCCACTAAGCCGAAAATTGCCCAAGGAGATGATTTATTCACAGAGTAAGAGTGGGTACAAAAGAGTTGATGCACGCTACTGACCTCCAAGCCGACAGTCAACCACAGTTAGCCGAAGTGTCAGTCAATCAAATAATGTTCAATATTAAACATCACAAACGAGATACATAATCAGCCAATTTACCAAGCGTCTGCTTACCGCCTTCGATAGCTCCGTGTTCTCTCACAACGTAAGCCAACCCTTCAGCAGTTGGAAAGATGCAACGTAGGGTAACGCGAGTACTATCCCCCTCGCGCTTAAAGGAGATTTCTTGTTCAAACAAAACCTCTTGAGTATCTGCACCATGATCAAGCCGTAAACGCTCATGTTCTATAATCTCGGAATAGCGAATCCAATTGGGGTAATCTCGACCATCGGGCCCGTGCATGGTAAATCTCCAGATACCCCCTAACCGGAACGAAAACTCGCTAGTAGTGATACTAAATCCATCGGGCCCATACCAATGAGCCAAGTGCTCAGCATCTGTCCAAGCGCTCCATGTTCTTTCGAGGCTCGCTTTCACCACACGAGTTAAGATCATTTCGCGATCGGAACTAGGTAGCTGTTCTGTTTCGGTACCAGACATATTATTGGGGAAACGTAGATAAATATCGTTCTAATGAATCCAAACGATTGTTCCACAGTTTTTCATAGTGCCGGAGGTACTCGTGCGCCGCTGCCAACTGAGCCGGAGCTAATTGCACATACTGCTCTCTCCCCCGCTTGTGCTTAATGATCAACCTGGCCTTCTCTAAGACCTTTAAATGTTTAGCTATACCCGCGAATGTTAACTGATACGGCTCGGCAATTTCCGTGATCGTCATTTCCGATTCCACCATCATGCGCTCCAAAATGCTGCGCCGGATAGGATCGGCCAAGCAACTGAAGATGGCATTGAGATCGAGTAAACATTCAACCATTAAGTTGAATGTTATTGTACACCTATAAATCTGTCAAACATTTTTATAGCAGTCTAAATTGTTTATTTAATACACTTTTCGAATACTTGCTTTATTTGTGTAAAAGTATTTAATAGTATTGGTTACTATCCTCGCACTGGAGTTCTGATGAACGGCTACTGGATCGGCGCTGTGGTCTTCGGGCTGCTGACTCTGGTCGTGATGTACTGGCACAAGGTTCATAATCGCCATTACAACATGTTGATGGACACGCCCGAGCGGCGCTGGCCCAAAGACGATGCCGACTGGGCCAGAGCGATCGGCTTCGAGGCCTACCTGGTGGGCCTCGAACGGATGAGGACAATCATCCGCGTCCTCATCGGCATCTGTGCGGCGATCAGCCCAATTCTGTTTCTGATCGGGCTGATCAAATGAAGTGACCATCGGCCGGGGGGCTCGCCCCCCGGCCATCGCTAGCAAAAACGCAATTGCGGCTCAAAAAAGATGGCGTATCATTGGTAGCCATGCCCGAGTTTGGCAAACGTATCTCCGGCGGTTTGGGACACTCCGTCTTTGAGCATGCTGCAGATCCAAACCGTATTGTAAAAGCCCCCACCCTCTTTCGCCGCCTATTCGAAGCTGGATACCGCGAGACGGCTGAAGATGTATCATTTATGAGAGAGCATTTTGCCCCATGGATACCAGAGACCACCGTGCATCCAGATGATCAGTATGGCTATGTTATTGAACAAACACGCCTACAAGATCCTCATCATGTCACGGCGACAAAGCTACTAGAGCACGAAGCAGTACTGGAGAGCCTGCGACAGCTTTTAGACCAGAACCGAGCCATGATGAGTCGCTATGGAGTTTCTATAGATACCTATGGATTTTTCGGGTTACTACGAAGTGTACAGCATGGTGTTGTGCGCCGAGTGCGTAAGCAGTGCCAACAAATTCTCCGCACACCTGTATTACCCCGTGCCACACAACCAGAACTAGCCAATGTACTTATTGGGCATACAACCGCTGTACCAGAACCGCACGCATTTGTAGTGGATTGCTCACTCTTACACTTGAATCGTAAAGGTTTAGAAGGTGCACGCTCAAGAACGTTGCTAGCAATACATAATGCAATGCTCAAAAGGCAGTTCGGTCTCGAGATCAAAGCCCCTTAATTACGGACGCGATAAAAACCCGGCAGTGGAAAAGGCGGTGACTTGGGTGGCACATTTTCACGGCCTTCTCCGCCATCGTCACCATCGAATCGATACCCCCAGGCATGCGTATTCTTTCTGTGAAATGGAGCCAATACTCGGCCAATCAGTTCGCGCGTGTCGTAGGTACCGAAATCAAAAATTCGTAGCTTTTCTGGGCTTATCTCGTCTAATTTGCCCCTTTGCTCAAGCACCACATTCATCATGTACGGGCGATCCAGAGCCAGTAACTGGGCTAACTTCCATGGCTCGTAGCCCATTAAATCTGCAAAATGGCCAGTGTTCATGCGCATGGCTCGTGCCTGCTCCATAATCTCGGTAAATTGATCGCGCACATTGGCATTGCCCTTCACGAGTTCGGGTGTAACGGGCTGTGGCTGATCGAGTAGTCCTTGAATCAAACAGAAGGCTTTACGTCTTGTATCGGTACAGATTTTGGTAGGTACCGTAAATTTGCCTAAGTACGTTTGGTAGAGCTCGTACTGCTCTTCGGCCGCCTGTGGAGTGGGCATGCCCACTACTCTGGCTATCACACGTGTCGAGAGATTTGTGCCCACATGTTGCAAAGGTGCTTTAATCACGCTCTTGTCCCCATAACGACGCACAAGCATTTGTGCACCCTGCCCCAGTACAGATCCAATCATATTTGGATCAACATCCGGTACTTGATCAAAGTACTGCCGTTCGCGAGTAGAGAGTGACATGGGAGGTGCCGATTGTGCGGAACCTAAGGAAAAAAGCAATAATTTCAGTGGAAAAAGATGTCCTTTTGGCTACGATATCCGGCCATGTCGAATTTTGGCTCATGGTCATTAGATCAGGCAGATGACCCCCGGCATAAAACCTACATTTCTCTCCCTGTTCTACAGCAGCCGATCGACGACGTCATGCAAAGCTGCCGCACATCGGGGAGCTGTGGCGGCTGTGGCTTATGCTGCGAAATACCGGAGATCACCGTGCCATTGGAACCCGGTAATCCAAATTCCCCTCTCTATCAAAAAGCGTCGGGTGAACGCTGCCCGCAAATGACAATTGATCCAGTTACCGGACTCACGCGTTGTCGTATCCACACCGCTATCCATGACCCCAAATACGCTGACCGTTTTGCCGCCTGTCGCGACTGGGTTGGTCATCATCATCAACCTGGCACCATAACCTACGCCGAACAATTAGATCGCTACATTTTCGATAGCATCATTACTCCGTCCTCCGCAGAACATGTGCGAGCCATTGAAAGTAACATCATAAACGGCCGCATTCCCACACAGGCATTGGAAATGCTACGAGCACAATTGGAGTTAAACCCCGATGTGGTCATTCACATTCTGCATCGCTACACCGTCATCTTAGGTGTCTCCCCACTCCCGATTACGCTGTGGAACTCCATTCAATTTGCCAAACATGCCCAGGCAATCCTGCCCGAAATACAACCGTTTATACCAAGCTGGTTTGAAGAGTGCAATCGCTCGCAGTATGGAGATAGCAGACAGCGAACTCAGGCATTACAAGCCGCGTTACAATTTATTGACGTACAAGTTTGCCAGTAGGAGTACACTGGCTTCGCTTTTTCATTCGCGCGATTCCGGATCATGACCATTACGGATCTCGTTACCAGCGTCGATACGCTTTTAGGCCAAAAAGAAGATCGCAAATTGCGGAATCTTTTAGCGCGTACTGGTTCGGCCGATATTGCTCAAGCGATTAATAAATTACGCAATGGTAAGCGGAAAACGTTTGCATTACTGCCTCCCGAAGTACAATCGGAAGTGGTCTTACGATTAAATGATGAGACACGCGAATTAGTGGTACCACGCTTATCCGACCTCACCGTAGCGCGCTTTCTCCACTTTAACGAGGAAGACGACGCAGCGGATATTTTGCAGATTCTACCCGAAGATCGACGCAACGGAATTCTGAGTCACCTCAAATTAGATCGCCGCTCGCGTATCGAAAAACTACTGCACTTCCACCCCGAGAGCGCCGGTGGTTTGATGGATTTGAACTTCATTACCGTTGCCGGCACAGCCAATAAGCGCGAAGTGAATGAACTGGTCCAGCTCTACATGGTGGATCACCGCAAGCAAATCCCCATGGTGGTTGTAATGGATGAATCGGGCAAGCCCCGCGGATTTTTGCCACACCGTAGCCTCATGTTGGCACCGCCAACGACACCGGTAGCAGCCTTGGTCCAACCACTCTTGAGCCTACCCCATTCGGCCGATCAGGAGCATGTGCTTAAAATTGCCACTCGTGAAAAAGGCGATGTATTTGGTGTGGTAGATGATAAAGGCAAGTTCCTGGGCGTCATCCACACCCGTGATCTTCTCAAGATCGCGCAAATGGAAGCTACCGAAGACGTGTACAAGTTCGCCGGTGTGAGCAGCGAAGAACACATGCTCGGACCCATTCGCGACGCCGTCAAAATGCGCTACCAATGGCTCATCGTAAACCTCGCCACCGCATTTTTGGCAGCCAGTGTAGTATCACTGTTTGAATCCACCATCAGCCGTGTAGCGATTTTGGCTGCGTTCATGCCAATTGTCGCCGGTATGGGTGGCAATGCCGGTACGCAAGCACTCGCTGTGACCGTGCGTGGTTTGGCTACCAGTAGCCTCTCGCCAAAACAGCGCATGTATCTGCTCACGAAGGAGTCAATTGCCGGCTTGGTCAACGGTGTAATTAACGGCGTGATTGTCGCCGCTGTGCTGCTCATACTCGGGTACCAAACGAAACTCGCACTCATTCTTGGTGCATCCATGATCATTAACCTGGTAGTAGCCGGCTTCTTTGGCGCTCTCATCCCTGTAATTTTGAAAACGTTTAAAATTGATCCAGCTGTAGCAAGTAGCGTATTCGTCACTACGGCTACGGATGTGTCGGGTTTCCTGGTATTTCTGGGTCTGGCTTCAATTTTTTTATAAAAAGTCATGTCAGAATTATTAGAAATTATTCTGAAACACCAGCCTCGTACTATCGGAATAGATGGTAAAAGTGGTAGTGGTAAAACAAGTTTGGCACATTTTTTATGTAGCAAACTCAACGGTGAAGTAATCCCTTGTGATTTCTTTCATAAATGGGAAAGAAATGCGTGGTCACAACAAAAAGATTTAGCAGATTTTGAAGACTGGAGTGCGATTCAAGATGTTCTAGCAACACTGCTCCGCGGCGAAGCGGTAGTTCGAGATCATTTGTACGAATACGTAACTGGAACCCACATTCGAACGCACCGATTTCTGCCAAAAAAGGTCCTGATTGTTGAGGGATTGGGATGCTTAAACCTAGAATTAGATTTCAAAATTTTTATTGATGTAGATTTTACCGTAGCTCACGATCGCGCAAAAAACAGAAATATACGTGAACGCGGACAATCCGAAGAAACCTGGCCAACTTTCCAGCGCCTTTTTCATGGCGAATATCACAAAATGATTCCTCATCTAAAATCTAAAGCTGATTTCATCTTAAATACCACACAGAGTTTTCCATTTCCCAAACAGACTGAAACCTCATACCGACAGGCATAGGTATGCCGATACGAAAAGTTCCAGTATACTGCCGACATGCGCCTTGTTGTATTAGTCGATGAACAAGATCACGAACTCGGCACGGCCGAGATTGTGGCCGCCCACACTGGTAACGGCCAACTGCATAGAGCTTTTTCTGTGTATGTCTTCCGCCGCCGTGGGAGCGAGATCCTCATCCAAAAACGTAGTAGTAAAAAAATGCTCTGGGCCGGCATTTGGGCTAATAGCTGCTGCAGTCACCCCTTTACGACAGAAGATGCCCATGCCGCAGGTACACGTCGCCTACAGGAAGAGCTGGGGTTCCAGTGCCCACTCACTGCTGTCGGCACATTTGTGTATCGAGCCGAAGATCCAAGCGGCAAAGGCGTTGAGCACGAACATGTAACACTCTTGGTTGGTCATGCCGACGAAAATACCCAAGTAAACCCCAACCCTGACGAAGTGGCTGAGTGGAAGTGGATACGAGTAGCCGATCTTCTTTTGGAGTTCGACCAAAATCCAGCTGAGTATGCACCGTGGTTCCACCAAGGTCTTCGTCAAATTGTGCAAAACAATGGCCATCTTCCACTGAGCGCATGACCAAGAAAAAACCGCTTCACATCGCCATTATTCCAGATGGCAACCGCCGTTGGGCGCGCGAGCGTGGTTTACTACCCTGGAAAGGCCACGAAACCTCGGCCAACAATTTGCGATCACTCGTAGAATGGTGCGCCGACCAAGATAGTATTAGTGTGTTAAGTTTTTGGGCTTTTTCGACCGAAAACTGGAAGCGCTCCCCTACCGAAGTGACACAACTGATGCGCCTGTTCGAGCGACATCTTAAAAAGGAACTACCCGATCTCACCAAAAATGGTGTTCGCGTTGCACATTCCGGTCGCCAAGATCGCCTGCCTACTAAGTTGATACAGCTATTTAATTCGGCAGCTACAATCGATCTACCAAAGGAGCGCCTAGTGTTGAATTTAGCCGTGGATTACGGTGGCAAAGACGAAGTAACGCGCGCTGTGCAGAAATTGCCTACAGGCTCACCTGTGACCGAAGAAGCCATTCGAGCCGCGCTCGATCAGCCCGGTTTGCCAGATATCGATTTGATCATTCGCACCTCGGGCGAACAGCGCACTAGCAACTTTTTCTTGTGGCAGAGCACGTATGCCGAATGGATTTTTACTGACAAACACTTCCCCGATTTTACGCCAGAGGACCTCGCAGCTGCGGTAGACGAGTATCAAAAACGACAACGTCGATTTGGCAGCTAAGTTGTCTTAACGACTACGCGTGAGAATGTACTGAGCTAAATCGAGCAAATGTGCCGCCTGTTTAGACCATGGCTCAAGCGCTGTACTCGCCTGTAATACTGCGTTTTCGGCGGCTTTTCGACTGCCTTCTAATCCGAGCAAGCTGACATACGAAATTTTACCCTGCGCCGCATCTTTACCCGGCGTTTTACCGATCTCTTGGCCGCCTGTGACATCCAAGATGTCGTCGGTAATTTGGAAGGCCAAACCACATTGTTCACCAAAAATAGTAAGTGCTTTTAGTAACTCGCTATCCGCCTCAGCAGTTATTGCCCCCATGCGCACGGCCGCTCGAATCAATGCCCCCGTTTTCAAAGCATGCATTCGTTGCAAATCTGACAATTCGGTTTTGGCAGGTAAACCAGCAATATCGATTGATTGACCTCCGCACATGCCTGCAACTCCCGCGGCATCAGCTAATTCCACCATGCACTGTTGGGCAGCAGCTGGTGGCAAGCCGATCGCTACCGTCTTAAAGGCTAATGCCTGCAACGCATCACCAGCTAAAATTGCCTGAGCTTCGCCATAGACGCGGTGGTTTGTAGGCTTACCGCGCCGCAGATCATCATTATCCATGCTCGGCAGATCGTCGTGTACGAGCGAGTACACGTGGATCAACTCTATGGCTACGGCGGCCGGCATGGCTGCCATTGATGACCCACCGACGACATCGGCAGCCATAAGCACCAGGAGCGGACGCAAGCGCTTACCAGCCGAGAGTGCACTGTAACGCATAGCCTCGACCAGTAGAGACTGAGGGCGAATCGCCAACGCCTGATCAAGTGCCGTTTCAATCTTTGGCACGTATTGAGCCGAAAATTGTCCGAACGAATTTGCGGAAGTCTGCATGCCAGGACATAGTATCGTAGTCGCCATGGACGCAAAGACCATTTCAGTCCCCGGCAAGATCATTATCAGCGGCGAGTACGCGGTGGTATTTGGCGAGCCGGGCTTGGCTGTACCCTCGGCACCATCTCTTACTTTCCAGCACATACCTCACAACGCCCCACTAACTGTTCACATTGATCATTCTCAAACCTCAGTCGAATGGCAGGCATACGGATTGGAACTCATCAAACAATTAGCAAATTTAGGCACAATTAGCACTACTGGCACTCTAGTGATTTCGGGGAATCTGCCTCTCGGTCGGGGTATGGGTTCTTCGACGGCTGTAGTCGTTGGTATCACCCGTATTCTAGGAGGTACAGATAGCATGGCACGTAGCCTCGAAGACAAAGTAAATCCCGGCCACAGTGGTTTAGATTTTGCAGTGATCAGCCAGAATCGCCCGGTCTTATTTAAAAAAGGCCAACCGCCACAAGCCGTGGCCATTGATTTACATTGGCTAGAGCAAAGCATCCTGATTGATACCGGAGCGCCCGATCAAACCACGCCGGAGTTAGTAGCCTGGGTACGATCGCGTGCCGATGAATTACAACCGCATCTTAAAGAAATTGGCTGCTGTACCGAATCCCTCGCTAAAGGCGAATCGCCATTAACCATATTCCCACGCCATCACCGTGCCCAATGTGCGGTAGGTGTCGTACCACCTAACGTACAAAACTTCATTGCCGAAATTGAAAACGCGGGTGGTGCAGCAAAAGTAATAGGCGCCGGTGCACGAACCGGCGGCGGCGGAATGGTGCTGGCTCTACTTCCAGATATCTCGATAGTGGATAGTGTTATCGCCAAGTTTCGATACACAAAAATTGCCTAAAACAGATGCGTATCCGTGAGCCGTGCTCCCGGTGCTGGATGATTTTCGATCACTTGTTGTACCCCAGATACACCCAATAACTGTGCACGTAATGCCGCAACATCCTGCGGTAAGCAGAGCACATGGACATTCTGTCCGGTATTGAGCGAGTAGTAAGCATCGATCCTTTGTGTGTCGCGCCAATGCCGCACGGCCGCACAAACAGTTTTCGCCAGCGCAGTACGCTGTGTAATACCCACAGATTCATAGAGCGCATGGAGTCCTTCGCTTTCGAGCTCCACAATCGGGCCAAGTTGTCCCAAATCGCGAGCTGCAATAGCCTGCAATGTACGTGTAATGCGCTCGGGCTTGCATTGCACCCAGTCCTGAAAAAGTGGCGAAGAAGTCACCGTCGTATGCGTATCACTCGAGGCGATTTTCTTAGGCTCATAGGTACACACTGCCACTACATCACACAGATCCCAGTACTCCGGTGCATACCGAGTCACTCCGTACGACCCGGCCGAAGTATCGGCATCGAGCCACTCGACAAAGCCACCCGGAATTGAGCGGCATGCCGAACCCGAACCCTGTCGAGCCAACACACTCAATTCCGCTTCTGTAAGGTCTAAACCCAAGGCCCCCGCCGCAGCCAAAGTCAGCGCTGCAAAGCCCGAAGCCGAAGACGAAAGACCCGTCGAGCGCGGAAACGTATTTTGGCTCTGCACTTTGGCACGCGCACTTGTTTTGGCAAGTGAGCGTAGGCGATCGAGATGTGCACTGATTTTTTGCAAACCAACTCCGCTCTCAGGCTGATCATTGATCAAGAGCAGATCGGCCGAGTACTGCCCACTGAATTCCACGGTCGTGGTAGTACGGCAACCACTCAAATTCATCGACACACTCCCATTGGCCGGCAAGCGTAGCACGTTATCTTTTCGGCCCATGTACTTTACGAGCGCTAAGTTGGAATGCGCTATGGCCGTCGCTTTGTTCATAGAAAAGCGGAGTGAGATGCCTCGGCGCGCACACCTTCTACCCCCAGCGTCACTGGTAATACTTGGCCACCAGCAGCAATAAGCGCGGCTTCGATACCAGGGCGAACTTTGGCGCTGGCGAGAGCTAGCATACAGTCCCCTTTCCCCGCACCCGAGAGCTTGGCTCCCCAGGCACCCGCCTCGCGGGCCGCATGGATCATGCTCGCTAATCTGTGGCTCGAGACTCCTCAGGCTTCTAGCCAACGTTGGTTTATGTCCATCAATTCGCCCACGGTAGGCAACGTGAGATCCGGCACTTCTTCCACATAGCGATGAACCAATGCACCCATCCGCTCGTAGATATCGTCGAAAATATCGGGATGACGTTCGCTCCTAGCCTTTACCTCTTTAAGCACTGTCACCGTATCTGCCTTTATGCCTGTATACCCAACAAGCATCTCCTCTACTGGGAAGGCAATTGGCTCCAGGCGCTTACCACCAATTTCGTAGACGAGCGTTCCACCGAATGTGGCAGCTGCAATATCCACACCCGAGCCAGTTTTCTGGACGTCTTGCACCGCCGCAAAAGCAATGGCGAACACTTCTTCTTTTGGCAAACCCAGCCCATATAACTGACTCATGGCTTCTACGGCACACACTGCGGCAGCCGAAGATGAACCAAACCCGTACAGGGCCGAAAAATCTGAGTGCGTACGAATATGCACTCCGTGTGGTAAATGTCGATTTTGCAGTGTGCGGCGCACCGCGTGCTCCACGAATGCCACTTCTTTAGGCACTTGACCCTCCCCTAACTGCAGGAGTGATTTACGATACTCGTTCACGCCAAGCTGCGGCGCATTGAGTGTGAGCGTCACTGTTTCGGTAGGCTGAGCCTGCAAAAAGAACCGCTGCGAAACCGAGGTAACCAAGCACGGCTGACCATACACCACCGCATGTTCACCCATGAGAACTAACTTGCCAGGAGCGGAGACGATGAT
The DNA here is from genome assembly GCA_964562645.1 of uncultured Candidatus Peribacteria bacterium. Lineage (GTDB taxonomy): Bacteria > Patescibacteriota > Gracilibacteria > Peribacterales > Peribacteraceae > CAZLUF01. The sequence continues at coordinate 116 of CAZLUF010000028.1, read as the reverse complement.
CGACATAAGATGAGAGTAGCATAGACATACAATTGAAATCATCGTTACTTTTTCCGGCAAAAAAGTAACTCCCTAAAAGGAACTACACTGTCAGCCACTCATCTGCGCTTCGCTGG
>CAZLUF010000027.1:12135-12470 GCA_964562645.1 uncultured Candidatus Peribacteria bacterium | reverse complement strand
AGTGGCTGACAGTGCAGTCCCTTTAGGGAGTTACTTTTTCGCCGGAAAAAGTAACGATAGTAATCTAAGTTGCGACTTGCCTCTTAGGTAAAAAAGTAATCCCCTGCCCCTAGCGAATCTCCCCATTTTCGGCCATGATGTGCGGGTATGCCAGCTCAAACCCTCGATCAATTAGTCTCACTCTGTAAGCGCCGTGGTTTTATTTTCGCCGGGAGCGACATCTACGGTGGCCTTGCCAACACCTGGGACTACGGTCCACTCGGTGTAGAAGTTAAAAACCGTTTAAAAAAGCTCTGGTGGCGCAATTTTGTGCATAAGCGCACCGATATGGTTGG
>CAZLUF010000027.1:11743-12125 GCA_964562645.1 uncultured Candidatus Peribacteria bacterium | reverse complement strand
CGATGCGGCTATTTTAATGAACCCCCGTGTGTGGGAAGCTAGTGGTCACGTCAGCAACTTCAATGATCCCCTGGTAGATTGCACGGCCTGCAAGCAACGCTTCCGTGGCGATAAGCTGATTGAGGCAAAATTGGGTGTAGAGGCCGCCGCCATTTTAAAACTGGAGCAGGTGCAGCCTATGCTCATTGCCGAAAAAATCGCCTGCCCTAACTGCGGCAAATGTGCCTGGACGGCCGCCAAAAAGTTCAATTTGATGTTCAAGACTCAGCAGGGTGTTATCGAAGGTGAGGGTACCGATATTTACCTCCGCCCAGAGACAGCTCAGGGTATATTCGTCAACTTTAAAAGCGCATGGCGACAATGGTGTCGTCAGGAAGCTCTA
>CAZLUF010000027.1:1065-11733 GCA_964562645.1 uncultured Candidatus Peribacteria bacterium | reverse complement strand
GAGGGTACCGATATCTACCTACGCCCCGAGACAGCTCAGGGAATTTTTGTGAACTTTAAAAACGTGCTCGATACCATGCGCCTACGCTTGCCTTTTGGTGTAGCCCAAATCGGTAAAGCGTTCCGTAACGAAATCACCCCCGGTAACTTTACATTCCGCACCCGCGAGTTCGAACAAATGGAGATCGAGTACTTCTTTGATCCTGCTAAAACTCCCTGGGAAGGCATTTTTGCCACCTGGAAGGAGGATACATGGAACTTCCTCACGAAAACTCTTGGCATTACCGCCGGTAACCTCCGCCTGCGTGACCACGAGGCCGATGAGCTCTCGCACTATTCTAAGGGCACTACCGATGTGGAATACAACTTCCCCTGGGGCTTTGGCGAGCTGTGCGCTGCCGCTGCCTACCGTACCGATTTCGACTTAACCCAGCACGAAAAGCACAGTGGGCAGGATCTCAAATACACCGATCCTGAGGAGCCCACCAAAAAGATGGTCCCCCATGTTATGGAGCCATCGTTTGGGGCCGATCGCATTACTTTGGCTATCTTGCTCGATGCCTATACCGAAGAACAGCTCCCAGGTGGTGATACACGTACAGTGATGAAACTCGCTCCAGGGCTTTCACCATTTGACGTCGCAATTTTGCCACTCAGTAAAAAAGAGCACTTAGTGGCGAAAGCTGATGAATTGTACAAAAAAATTATTCAGGAAACGGAGCTTGTAGTAGACTTTGATATCACAGGCAGCATTGGCAAACGATACCGCCGACAAGATGAAATTGGTACGCCTAAATGCATTACTGTCGATTTTGGTACGCTAGGTGAAGATGCCGAGCAAGGCACCAAAGACACGGTGACAATTCGCGATCGCGATACACTGCTCCAGGAGCGTCTGACGATTGATGAACTCGTAAAGCGCCTCAAGGGATTTTAATGTGATACACTGAGACCTTATGTCTCAAGAGCGTCACATTACGGTCTGCGGTTGCTGGCACTGTTTTGAGCCCAAAGATAACACTGTGGGATCACACCGTGAATGGATTTCAGAGTTAGCATCGCCGGACGAAATTACTCAGCTAAAAGCCGGTGAAACTATCGAGGTCATCTGTGGGACCACGCGCTGCTCCATAGTCGCTAATGGCTGCCTGGGTAGATGCAGGGAACGTCCACGGGCACTACTTGATGGACAAAACATTCAAATTGGATCTACAGGTCAGCTCCAGGAGCAGCTAGAAGAAGGTGCATCGTAAAACCCCCACGTCATCGCTGACGTAGGGGTCCCGTTTGCTGCGAACGGATTTTGGTTAGGGGTTAATGGAAATTACTTCTTGGGCGCGCGTTCCGGGTAGTCGGCACGCCACTTCTTGGCACCTTCCTTGGCCAACTCCAGCGCTTCCGCGAAGCTGATGTAGGTACGGTCGGCCGCCCAATCTTTGGGCAGGTAGCCGGCTTCCTTGAGTGCCGCGATCGGCGCACCGGACTGACCATCGAACGGGCGGTAGGCCTTGTACGACTTCATGTCGTTCCAAGCTTGTGTCAGTCCTTTGAGCATCTCGGCCTTGAGTTCAGCTTCCGACAAGTCCCGTAAGACTTGCTGGTGCTTCCCATCGGGTCCGAAAGCGATATTGACCGACACATGGTTGACGCGGAAGTCTTCCTGTTGGTCACGTGCCGTCTTCAGTTCCTTGCCTACCAGCGTCGCGAGGTCTTCGAGGCATCGTTTCTCTCCGTAGCCCCACTGATCATCGACGAGGAAGAAGAGCGAGTTCGGATACGCTTCCGGCCCCTTGAACACACCCTTCTCGACATCTTGGTACCAGTACGGACGCGGCAGAATGATGCAGCACTGCACGCCTTTGACGGTAAACAGACGGCCGTCGTAGGGCTCGTAGTGCCGCGCGAATTCCACTTGCAGCTTCTGACCGGCACTCAGCTTGATCACGACCGGTTCGTAGGTGCCTTCGGTCCGGTAGATTTCCTTCTCGCCCTCCATGACGACGTAGGCCGCGTGCTGTGGCCAGCCGAAGCGGAGGTGTCCGCTCCGGATCTTGTACTCCCTGCCGATCTCCAGCTGTCCGATCTTGACGCGACTCTGGTCCTTCTGAGGGTGGTGGATCAGCACTTCTTGCTTTTGACCGACGGCCTGAACCGTCAGACGAGCCGAGAAGAGCTGGCCCTTGCTGACACCGACGATGTCAGCTTGGGGTTGTTGAGCCGCAAGTGGTGGAACCACCGCGGCGAGGATGATGGCGCACAGGAGCGCCAGAGTTGAACTTCGCATGCTTTCGCACTGCCTTTCTTAAACTGTGGTTTGAACGATCGATCCGCTTGTGCAGCAAACGGTGCCCACGCTGGGCAAGAGTCACTCCGAGTGACTCTAATAGCATTATATAACTAATTTAATTTTTGTCACTATCATGCCATTTGGCTAAAAGCCGAAGTATACGTAGAATCCCGGCGTCACTTCCAGTCGATCGCAGCGGTCCTGCCCGTAAGGGATCCTCCGCTACCGGCGACAAGACACTGGAGGGGTGCTCAAGGATTCTCATAATCGTACTCTCTGTTACTGCTCCCTTTGCTGGGAATACAGAATAAAGAATACTGAACATTGGGAACATTGAGATCACTCATTCATCATTCTTTATTCTTTATTTCTCGTCTCATGCCAATCCCATCCGAAAAGGAGCTCGTCTCCGCCGCCTGCCACTTTGGTCACCGCAAAGAAAAGTGGAACCCAAAAATGGCTCCTTACCTCTACGGTCACCGCAAAGGTATCCACATTTTTGATATCGCCAAGACTCGCACGGCTTTGGAAAAGACGGTCAACGAACTCAAGTCTTTGCAAGCTAGCGGTAAGACTATCCTCTTCATTTCGACCAAGCAGCACTCCATCCCGTTGATCGAGCACTTGGCCCGCACATTGCACCAGCCCATGGTGACCAAAAAGTGGATCCCAGGTCTACTCACCAACTGGACCACTCTCAAGCGCCGCTTGAAGTACTACCTAGATTTGCAGCGCTCGTTCCAGACTGGCGAAGTCGAAAAGTACACCAAGAAGGAACAGACTCAGCTCCGCAAAAAGCTCGCCAAGCTCGATACCGCTTTGGGTGGTGTAGCCGGTATGAACGGTTTACCAGATGCAGTATTCGTGGTTGATGCTGTGCGCGACCGCGTAGCCGTACTTGAGGCTAGCAAGCTCCATATTCCAATTTATGGAATTTGCGACAGTAACGCCGACCCAGACCAGTTCTCGGCCTTTATTCCAGCCAACGACGATGCCGTAAAGTCTTTGCACTTGCTCCTGACCACTGTGGAAATTGAGCTCGGTAACGCTGTTTCCAACAAGCCTGCCAAGGTATCGGCTGCCGATAAGCCAAACGCGTAATTCACTGCATCCATCGGAAAAGAATTCTATCCACTTACCACTTCTCTCATGCCAGTTACCGCTGCCGAAGTTGCTGCCCTCCGAGCCCGCACCGGCGTCTCCATCACTGCTGTAAAAGCCGCCTTAGACGAAGCCAATGGCGATCAAGAAAAGGCGATTGAAATCCTCCGCAAGCGCGGCATTGCTCAAGCTGTTAAAAAGGCCGACCGTGCTCAGGGCGAAGGTGCCATTTTTATTGCTGACGATGGTAAAAAAGCTGCCGTTTTGTTACTCCGCTGCGAGACAGACTTCGTAGCTCGTAACGATGATTTCGTAAAACTCGGCAATGAGCTAGCTGCCATGGCCCTCAAAGATGGCAAGGCTGCAGCCGAGAAAACCATTGCCGATCGTCTCCCAGAAATCGTGCAAAAGATTGGCGAAAACGTCACTGCCGATCCAATTGCAGAAGTTGCTGCCCCAGTGGTGGCAGCGTACGTACACAGCAACCGCAAGCTGGCTGTTGTTATTGGTGCCGAAGGTGCTATCGATGCTACTAAGCTCAAAGATGCAGCTATGCACGCTGCTGCTTTAAACCCGCTCTACGTACGCCCAGACGAAGTAACCGCCGAGGCAATTGCCAAAGAGCGCGAAATTTGGGCCGAGCAGATGAAAAAAGAGAACAAGCCTGCCGCCATTATGGATAAGATCATGGTTGGTAAGGAAAAGAAGTTCCGCGAAGAGAACGCCCTTTTGACTCAACCATTCGTGAAAGATCCAAATATGACTGTTGAGCAGTACCTCACTGGTGGCAAGGTCACACAGTACGTCCGCGTAACGGTCTAAAGAAATTCAAAGATTGGTAACCAAACCAGCGCAGGTACTTCTACCTGTGCTGGTTTTCTGTCTGAACAAATGGGTCTTGTGGGCCCCATTTGTGAGGACTCCATTAGAGGAAAGGATGGCTCATGGAAGGGAACCAGGGGTTTCTCTTCCATGAAAAGTCACCACTTGTGCCAAGGCATTTCGATCTGATCCAAGGGAATATCTTCGATGGATTCTACCACCTTTTTAACACTCTTATTGGTAAAGCGACGCAGCGCCCAGGCCAAAATAGACACAATACCAATACCACCAATGGAGGCAGCAGCGCCTAAACGAACAGCAGGCGAAATGAGTTCTCCGGTAGCGGCGGAATCGTCGCCCGGGAGGACGGGACTCACGCTACTGCTGGAGCTCACCGAGCTGCTGGAGGAGCTACTGACACTGGAGCTACTACTAGAAACCACTTCGACGGAAGAGCTACTGCTGCTACTAGTAAAGTCTACCACCAATGCCGAACTAGCGGCCGAGCTGACGGGATACTTACAGGTAGCGGGGCAACCTTGCGTACCATCGCAATCTTCGCCCATATCCACAATACGATCTCCACAGCGCGCCATACGGCAATCGGTGCGGCACATGTTGGGGATTTCGTCGTTATTATCGCGGCCGTTATCGCATTCTTCTAGGCCTTGAATAGCACCATCGCCACAGCGAGCTGTTTTGCAAGAGTTGGTACAGGCGTCGTTATTATTTCGATTATTGTCATCACATTCTTCTAACCCTTCCACAATACCGTTACCGCAGGAGGGAATGCGACATTTGTTGGTACAGTTATCGTCACTACGGTCGTTACCGTCGTCGCACTGTTCGCCTACTTGGATAATACCATCGCCGCAAATAGGCTTACGGCAAATGTTGGTACAAGAATCTGTACTCACTTCGTTACCATCATCGCACTCTTCGCCGGGCTGCATAATGCCATCGCCGCAGCGTGGGAGCGTACAGATGCGAGTACACGAATCGCCATCGATTTGGTTACCGTCGTCGCACTCTTCGTTAACCTGCACAACGCCATCGCCACAGCGAGGTGAACGACAGGTGTTGGTGCAGTTATCGGTATTGATTTGGTTGCCGTCGTCGCAGGCTTCGCCGGGCTGCGTAAACCCATCGCCACAGCGAGCAACGCGGCAGGCTGAAGTACAGGAATCGGCATTGTTGACGTTACCATCGTCACACTCTTCGCTCACCTGCAAAATACCATCGCCGCAACCAGGAATAGTGCACAGGTTAGTACAGTTATCGGTATTCACGCGGTTACCGTCGTCGCACTCCTCGTTAGCGTCTACTGCTCCATTACCGCACTTCGCTTGGGTTTGCTGAACCACCTGCGCTGTGGAAGTAGTGGAAGACGAAGATGAAGCGGTGCTAGAAACGGCTACCTTAGCCGCCGAGGACGACGACGAAGACATGAGCGACTGCTGCGGAGCCGAAGAGACACTGCTACTAGAACTCACTTCGCAAGCTGGTCCAAAGACCCAAGCACATTTAAAGCTACAGTACTTGCCGCAAGTTGGCGGCTGCTTAAAGCGACGCTGAGTCGTGAGCGTAGAACCATCGACCCCAACTACGTACACTTCTTCGGTTTGAGGTTCGCAGTTTTCGCCCAAGTGCACAGAGAGCTTGCCATCACCACAAAAGAGCTTGCGACAATCGGTGCCACACGAGGTCTTACCATTGTAACGACCATCGTCGCACTCTTCGGCTTTTTCTAAATCCACCACGCCATCTCCACACGTAAGTGTAGAGACACTACTGGCAGATGAACTCGATTTGGTAGGACAACCCGGATAACCGTAGGGCTTACCGACACAGTCTACTGTCTGCGCCAGTACATCGCCGTAGCCCATTGTGAGCACCGCGGTTATGACCAGAAACCCAGCCAATGGAAGGAGTGTGTGTGTTTTACGCATCTACAACAGTACATTGTAGCGGAAAGTCTCGAGCTTGTCATGTACATTTTTTCGGCGCGAAATACTGAGCCTAAAAAATAGGGCTTCTAATTATGTGCCTTTTCTGCTATCATAGTGGTTATGGCAAAAGCAACTCTCCTCATCGCCGAAGACGACGCCGTACTCCGTAACCTCTACCTAAAGAAGTTTACCGTCGAAGGTTACGACGTTAAAACCTGTGAGAATGGCGAAGATGTCATCGCCAGCCTCAAGCAAAATGCTCCAGATCTTCTGATCTGCGACATTCACATGCCCAAGGCCGATGGCTTCCAGGTACTGCGCGAATTCCCTCGTGCTAACCGCAAGTACCCCATCATCATGCTCACCAACTTCGACCAGGACGACTTTAAAGTCCGCGCCGAAGAACTTGGAGCCGACGATTACTTCATTAAGAAGGACATGACCATTCGTACACTCGTAGAGATGGTCGATCGCCTCTTGAGCGGCAAAAAGTAAGCCACAACTATTTCGTGACACATAGCACGGACTCTTGAGTCCGTGTTTTTTTATGTATTTTGCCTTACATCTTTATCCAGCTGAGCCAGCGGCTAATCCAATCCAGGCGTGGCGGAGTAGTTAGAGCCCGGCTCCGTAGTAGCGACACACGCAGTGTATCGCGCAGTTTACGCACAATTTCGTGGTGGCTACCTCGTACCAACACGTTCACTTCGCCCATATCGTCGAGCGAGGAAGCAATGAGGTTCGTAGAACCAATAAACGCCACTTCACGATCGACCAGCATGGTTTTGGCATGAAAGAACTCTGGATACAGAAACACTGCCACACGGTCTGGCCGAGCATCGCTGAGCAGGCGAGCCACGAACTCCATATTAGTGTGGTGATGGTGAAAATCGGTTTTACGTGGAACCACCAATGTGATTCGCACACCGCGGTGACTAGCCTGAATGAGTGCCTGACGCACGAGCGCATCGGAAATGTAACACTGCTCCAGTACCACCGAATGATGCGCCGCCTCAATGAGTGACATGACAACACCGCGCATTTCCTTTTTGGATTCGGTATTTTGATACAAGCGTACAGCTTGGCTACGGGCTCGCACTTCGCCCTGCGAGAGATACTGATCCACAAAATCGCGTCCGTGGAGTTCAACCAGATAATCGTGTAAACGTTCGTGATATTCATCGGCCACGTTCATACCAGTAAGACAGAGTGTCGCCCCATCGATGATATACACCTTAGCGTGGTCGCGGTTTGTTTCGTGTGTAATGCGAATATTGGGATGGTGCCAGAACTCTTTCCACATCGCCTGAGCCGATGAACGCGTGGAGAGGAAGTCGCGGTGAAATTCAAACACATCGCCCGTGGCCTCTTTAGTGATGTAGACCTTCACCCCCCGGTTGGCTACCGCCAAGAGCAGCTCGGCCATTTGCCGGCCCAGACGATCATCTTTCCAAATGAACATTTGGATTACGACTGTATGGAGCGCACTACTGATTAAACGCTGTAACTGTGGAAAGACCTCTTTATCCACCCACAGACGCGCATTGCTCTTACTGGCTACAACCGGCACAGGACTTAAGGGGTGCAGGAGTACCTCTGTACGCAACCGATACAATAATCTCCAGCCGTGAACACGGCGCTGGCCGCGGCGACCCGTGATATATCGCCACGTGCCCCGCAGAGCAGTGCTCCAGGCGCGACGGTTCAGCAGGTTATGGAGAGTGATTTTAGCCACGGTGTGTCTACCTATAATACCTTGTTTTAGGCTTGTAGAAAACATCTAAGTGTTGGAATCCAAGCACTATTCGTGCTACAATGCTATGATCCTCTTATGCAGGGACTCTTCGTTACCATTGGCATTCTGGCTGCCTTGGCCGGAATTGGCTGGTGCGTGCTGGCCTGGCTACGGTTCAGTAGCGATTTGGCCCGCGAGCGCGGATTGGTCTTTTTGCAGGTTATGATGCCAAAAAAAGAGAGCAAGGAAGATAAAGAGACCGACTCGGAGCAGTTCTCTTCGGGCAAGGATTTCAAAGAAGTGATTGGCGTAATGGATCACTTGTATCAATCGCTCCATAGTCTCTATAACAGTAAATTCAACCGCTACTGGAAGGGGCAGCCCTATTTTTCCGTAGAATACGCTGCTTTAGCTGGCGAGATCCTCTTTTTCATTGTGTGTCCGCGCAGTATTGCCCATCTTATCGAAAAACAAATTACCGCCTTCTACCCCGATGCTATTTTAGATTCAGTGGAGGATTACAACATCTTCACTAAAAAATCGATTGTCTTTGCTGAACTACTTGGACCCACTAAGCACTGGCACAGTTCGTTTAAGACCTACTCACACCAAAAATCCGATCCGCTAAACTCCATTACCAATGCCTTCTCTAAACTCCGCGTAGATGAAGGAGCTGCTATTCAGTTCATTTTACGTCCGGCTAAGAGCGGCTGGCAAAAAAAAGTGGAGAAAGAGGCCCAACGGCTCTTAAACCCCAAAAAAAGGCATGGACGCAGTTGGTGGAACCCTCTCTTTTGGGTCTCGGCCATGTTCGACTTGCTCACTTCGAGCGACGCCAAATTAGAGGATGATGAAGAAAAAGCCACCGGCGAGCGCGTGTCGCAGCTCCATGAGGAATACAGCAAGACATTGGATGAAAAAGCTAGTAACGCCGGCTTTGAAGTAACCATGCGCCTGCTCACATCGGCCGAAACAACGAATCGCGCCCATCAGCTGATGGATGGTGTCGTGGCCGCTTTTACGCAATTTGGCAGCACACTCGGCAATAGCTTCCACCACGTGCACTTTATAAACCGTCGTAAAGTTGTGGAGCACTTTATCCGCCGTCGTGCTCGCCGCACGGTGCCACAGTACTTCCTGCTTCATAAAATGCTGCTGGGTACGAGTGAAATGGCGAGCTTCTTCCACTTCCCCAACATCAAGTACAACAAGGTCGAAACCATTAAGTGGCAGAACTACAAAATGGCTCCGGCTCCCAAAGATATGCCCGATAACGGGCTATGGCTCGGGTACAACACCTTCCGCGGTGATAAGAAAAAAATCTTCATTAAAAACGAAGATCGCTTCCGTCACTTCTACATCATCGGTCAAACCGGTACGGGTAAATCATCGATCATTCAGCTGATGGCACGCCAGGACTTCCATAGTGGCAAAGGTGTGTGCGTGGTAGATCCACACGGTTCGCTCATCGAAGATCTGCTGCCCTACATCCCCCGCTCGCGGGCCGATGATGTCATTTACTTTAACCCAGCCGACTTAGAACGCCCCATGGGCTTTAACATTTTGGAAGGAAAGACACCGGAGGAAAAAGACCTCATCGCGTTAGATGCCATGAACATGATGGTGAAGATGTTCGGCGAAGAGATTTTCGGACCACGTATTCAGGACTACTTCCGTAACGGTTGTTTGACCCTCATGGATGACGACGAAGAAGGTGGTGCCATTACCGACTTAGTGCGCCTCTTTACCGATGACGAATGGCAGAAATACAAGGTGGCTAAGGTTAAAAACCCTATTGTGCGCTCGTTCTGGGAAAAGCAAATGGCCAACACGGGGCAACGCGAAAAGCAGGAAATGATCCCCTACTTTGCCGCCAAGTTCGGTCAGTTTACGACCAACACTCTCATTCGTAACATCGTAGGCCAAACCAAGAGTGCGTTTGATGTGGGCGAAGTAATGAACAGTGGCAAAATTCTTTTGATGAACCTCAGTAAGGGTTTGATTGGAGACATTAACAGTAACCTACTTGGTCTCATTGCCGTGAACAAAATCCAGGTGGCAGCCATGCGTCGCCAGCGCGAGAGTAGTGAGGCTCGTAAGGATTTCTTCCTGTACATCGACGAGTTCCAGAACTTCGTCACCCAGAGTATCGAATCGATCTTGTCCGAAGCTCGTAAGTACCGCCTGGGGCTCATTTTAGCCCACCAGTACATCGATCAATTGGAGAAAGATAGCAAGCTTTCGGGCTCAGTGAGCTTAAAGGGTGCCATTTTCGGTAACGTGGGTTCCATGATGTTCTACCGCATTGGCCCGCAAGATGCCGAGGTAGCGGGCAAGCAAATGGCTCCCGTGTTCAGCGAGCAAGATTTAGTGAATAGCGACTTCTTAAAAGGTGCCATGAAGCTCTGTGTAAATGGGCAGTCTTCTCGCCCGTTCTCCATTGAAGTTCCAGCCCCCTGGAAAGACAATACTTACACTAAAGATGCGCAGGCAGCCGAAGCCTTGAAGCAACTGAGTCGCCTGAAGTACGGCCGTGCAAAGGATTTTGTGGACCGAGAGATCTTAAGGCGTATCGGGAACTAAAGGACGAAAAAGATTAAAACGATGAAAAGGACTAAGAAGATTTTGTGATGCAATAAGAACAAGACCTCTGTTATCTACTTTCTCTCTTCACTGCCTGCACATCAATGACGTTTTTTGCCGCGTCCGAATGAGCAAACTTATGAACTGTGTTCCACAACCACGCCGCAATACCAATAATGACACTAATGTCGT
>CAZLUF010000027.1:0-1055 GCA_964562645.1 uncultured Candidatus Peribacteria bacterium | reverse complement strand
TAATTGACCGATGAGTGGTAAGACATCTGGAACCAAATCGATGGGCCACACGACATACACCACCAGGGCAATGGGTAACAACTTAAGAAGCGGCGAAGCATTGGGTTGCTTTAGGGCCTGACGGTAGAGGCGAATAGCCGAGACAATTCGTTTAAACATACAAGCAGAGAATACCGACAATCTCACCCGTCGGCTACGCTTAGGATGACAAACACCCCATAATTATTGTACCTGTGTCACACTCACTGGCTTAGCATGCACAATCAGGCGGCTCTTAATGGAACCCACTGGCCAGCAAGTAAAGAGAATCAGTTCCTCACCCTGGCCTGTGAATGGGCGCACGTCGTTTGGATCAATGGTCTGCTGGTGTGTAACCTCGTAGGTATGCAAGCGGCCGTTAAAGGTGACGTACACCTGGTCCCCAGCCTTGAGCTTGTTGATACGAGCAAAGATCTCGGAGTAAGGCGAGGCGTTCCAAGCGTAATCGGAACTGTGGCCGTAGATCATGATCTTACCGTTACCGCCTGGGTAACTAAACAGGTGACCCACGCCATTTTTTAGAACCGATAGCATACCAGCACTACTGAGCGCATCGGCTGGGTGAGTGATTGTAAGATCATTAATGCCTAACCGAGGGACAGAAATGGCAAAAGCTTTCTTAGAACCCGTTACAGCTACTTGTCCGCTGGGGCCACCTGAGTTGCTACCAGTAGGACGAGTGGTGAGCGTATAGGTGGGTTGTGTAGACGGTGTACCTACTGGATCGGCAGGATCGGCAAAAGCGACGAGGCTATGAGTTTGTACATAGTCCATACGGTAAATCATGTCGAAAAACTGCCCACGCGTAATATTGAGACCTACGACATAGGGCTCCCGTTTAAACAGTACATTGCGAGCTTTAATAATTTCCATATCAGCCGAGTACCAATCTTTCTTACCATCGGAACTGGTCGCAGAGGCAAAACCGTACGTTCGAGACAACAATGCTACGGCTTCCTCTAGTTTAATGGTGGCTCCTGGTCGGAAGGTGCGGTCGGGATAGCCAGAGAGCAGGT
>CAZLUF010000026.1:0-12707 GCA_964562645.1 uncultured Candidatus Peribacteria bacterium | reverse complement strand
CGACCACCTTAGCCTGCAGCTTGGTGGTCGTTCCTTTTCGGGTAAAAGTAGGTGTGGCCGCAAAGCTGACCATCTTGCCACTTTCGAGCTTAGTGGCATCGGTAGCATCGACAACAAATAGCATCGGCGTATTGCTTTGAGCGGGATAGACGCCAGCAACTACCTTAAGTTCGCTCGAGCCCGTAACATCACTGACATAATAAGGCACGAAATCGGCACTGCCATCGTCGACCGTCACCGGCGAGGTGTAGTAAAAGACCAGCTTTGCAGTGCTATCGGTTATTTCGACCATTTGCTTACCACCCTTGTCGGCTACCGGTGCTTCGTCATCGGCCGCTTTCAGGGACCAATCACTCGGGTACTTCCAGCACACGCCACTTTGTGGTTCGCAGTAGCTTTCTTTGCCCTCAGACAACGTTACGGCTTTGGGAATAAAGTTCTTTTTGGAGTCAGATCGTGTTGCCAGCCAAACACCACCCGCAACTAATATAATTACTGTTGAGATTGCGATTGCCAGTAGCGTGCTTTTCGGCATGCCTGCCTCGGTGTAGACCGATTTTGAATTGTCCTCCACTTCTTGCTCCTTGCTCATTCTTAGGCTTGATACGTAATTTCTTTGCTAATTTACATTCACGATTACGGTTTGCGTTGGCATATACGCAGCATCGTTACTATTCCAGCATTTTAAGGTAAAGACGGTGCGCGCAAAAACAAGCTCGCTGTATTCTGTTGATACCCCCACATTCGACCAGACAGCACTGTTGGTTGAGCGGTTCAACTGGCAATTGGTGGCGTTGGTAGTCGTCCAACGCAAGTAGACCTTTGCACCCTTGCGGATCGTGTAGTTAGCGGGACCGTTCGATGAGGCCGCTGCCAGATAGCTACCGATAGCCGGCCGAACAATTTGATTGACCGTAATTGCTACCGTTTTGGACACTACCGGGCCGGTTGCTCCTGTACAACTCAGGCGCAAGGTCGAATTTTGGCTAATGTTTTGAGTGTAGCCGCCAGCCCAAGTCATTTGCACTTCAACCGGCCATGGCGCCCAACCCATACCATCATACCCAAGCGTGCACGTACGAGCATTAGTTGTCGTCCAGTTAAGCTTGACTTGCCCACCACGTGATACGTTAGTTTTGTCTGTCGTGAAGTTTCCAATGCTTACCTGGGCTGGCCGGGAGACTGTAATGCCAGCCGAGCTCTTGGCTTGTACGTTATTGGCGCCCCAACAAGTCAACCAAACAGTATGTGATTCATTCATGGTCAAGGTAGTGCCAGTGGGGTTTTGCACGGCTACATTCCAACCAGAAGCCGTGTCATAGCTCATGGTGCAGTTAGTAGCGTGAGCAGTCGTCCACTTGGCAGCTACCTGGGCACCGGGCGCTACCGATGCTGGCGTTATCGTAAAGTTGGTGATTTGCGCGTTCGGGGTAGGATTATTGGGTGATGGCAACTTGATGCAATCCTGGTTAGTAAGTGAGTCAAGCATGTTGTTACTGTAGTCAATGAACCGCGTCGAATATTTATAGTTAGTGCTATCAAGCTCAAGGAAGAGCGCGCCTGGCTTGAAACGAATATAGCTTTGTTCATACCATTGTGGGTTTACATCTTCGACTGGAGTACCGTCAGGGTTATTACCCTCGGTGCCATAGCCACCTGTTCCGACAACGTAGATACGAGTGCCGGTATCGGCAGCCACCTGTGCACCGGAAGCATTCAGCGGTACTGAGCGGCTATAGAAGTGATTGTGGCCATTCATCACAAACGTTGCCTTGCCCACCACCGCATTCCAGAGCGTATCGATAACATATTGTTCATTGCCATGACCGCCGTGCGTAATCGCTGGGCGGTGCCAGAAAGCAGCCAAACATTTGCCCGGGTTAGCATTAATCACACTCTTTGCATAGTCGGCAACCGCACTACACCCACCAGGCACACCTTCAGCACCATTAAAAAGTCCGCATTCGCTATTAAGAGACAGGATTACCCAGTTTCCAACTACTCGATAGTACGAACTCGAAGCGCCACCAGTTGTACCAAAGCCCTTGCCTGCCCAGTAGGTATAGTAACCACTCGCTGTTTTGTCAGCCCCAACGTCCGGGTTTGATCCACCGTCACGGTAGTTACCATATTCGTGGTTGCCAGGTGTAGGCAACGTAATGTCCTTGAACCTGCCCCAGCTCGTTGCATACGAAGTGTTGAATTCACTTGTCTGTCCGTAGGGATACTGGAGATCACCGAGTGCCAATACATAGAGCGGATTTTTACTCCTAATTAAGTCCGACACAGCCTTTTGCTTACAGCTATCGCCCACTCCACTACCGCCACCATAGAGCCGATTACTCTGCTGGCAAGCTATATCGCCCGCTGCCGCAATCATGGCGACGTTGCCATTGCCACCCGGGTTGCCAACCACTGGCGAAGTAATAGAGAGCGAAAGCCTATTTAAGGTCGACTCTTGCGTGTCACTGGTAAAGTCTTTGGCAGTAAACAGCGTAGTGCTATCTTTCCACCATACAGCCTCCTGTAAATCTTTGTAGCCATAACCCTTGGTGCTAAAATCATTGACCGTATCAGCTGATGGATCAGCCGACAAAGCGTCCGCCCAGCTTGTTCCTGGCGCTCGCCAGTAGAAACGTACATGGGGAGCTAAATAGCGTTCAGAATAATCGCTCCATTTTACAGACCCATCCAAGGACACAGCGACAACATCGTAGGTAGGGTTAAGTGCTGCCGATATTGCCCAATGCCTAAAACCATCTACCATTGTCTTAACATACTTACCAGTACTAACTGCTTTGGTAGGATTGTTTTTCACATCAAGTCGGAAAATTTCACCGTCATACCCACCGGAATCACCTTCCGAACCCTTATTGGTGCCGGATTTATTAATCATCCAGATGATTCCGTCGTGGTCTACATATGCAGCCTCGACATTGGCATTGAAGGTCAGTGCCGTCGTGCCGTCGGGTCGATAAAATTTAAACGCATAATCTTTAATGTCACTCTGTGGTACCGTATTGCCGCTCGGTTCTGGAAAGCGAAAAATATGAAAGTTCGTATTGGCGCCTGGACGTGAGTTGCCAGTTTCGAAGATCCACATATAGGGCTGATTATCGTTCGGGTCAATCCCGTAGCTCATTTCTTCCCAGTCGCTGTGACTGATGTTGTTGCCAACGGTGATAAACGTAACGTCATTGATTTTGCTAGTGCCCGTACCGGGTGTGAAGCGATAAATACGATTGGCGTCACCGCTGTCATTGTGAATGTAGTACATTCCGGGATATCTCACCGATGCAATCCCACCCGAGGCTTCGCTACCCCAGTTTTTGCTCGCCGACGCTAAGTTTCCCATCGTTGTATAGGAAGCTATCGAATCAACCCTGCCCACTCCGGCCGTCAAAGCACGACCGTTACGAATATACTGCACCATTTGCACCACACCATATGCCAGAAATATCACCAGCAAACTGGTCAAGATTGCCAGTGGTACAGCACGCATGTTCCACGGTTTTGTAATCTTACCTACTTGTTTGGGCATGTCATGTGATTTAGGGGTTTTAGTCTCTTTCGCCATAGCAATCACTCACCTATTTTTAAGCATTAGCCTAATAGTACAGCCATTAAGACCGTTAGGACAATAGGGATGTTGTATTTTTAGCGTTTAACGATTCTTAAAACTGATGGTTTGGAGTAAATCACGTGCTTGAGAAGCCGTATCATTGCCGAAGAAGCTCTTGGCAGCCTCCGGGGTAGCAAAGGTAGTGCCCTCAGCTGCCACCATAGCTTGCACCTGAGTGGTCGTTCCTTTGTTCGTAAAGGTCGGGCTCGA
This sequence comes from uncultured Candidatus Peribacteria bacterium, assembly GCA_964562645.1. Classification (GTDB taxonomy): domain Bacteria; phylum Patescibacteriota; class Gracilibacteria; order Peribacterales; family Peribacteraceae; genus CAZLUF01. The sequence continues at coordinate 8,875 of CAZLUF010000026.1, read as the reverse complement.
TGAAAAGCTCATCGATTTAGCACTCACCACCTCTTTGACAGCAGTTGCATCAACAACAAAGAAATAAGGCGTATTTTCCCTGGAAGGATACACCCCACCAACGACCTTCAGATCACTCGAACCCGTAACATCACCGACATAATACGGCATAAAATCTGCGTTTCCCGCAGCTGCAATCACTGGCGCAGTATAGGTAAACTTAAGGGCTTTAGCGCTGTCCTGTCCTTCGATAACCTGCACACTGCTCAGGTTTTCACCATTTTCGCCTTCTTCCGAACCCATAGTCCAATCTTTTGGATATGACCAGCACACCGAAGACCTCGCTTCGCAGTATTGTTGGCTACCCGATTCAACCGTAGTGGTGGTTTTCTGTTTTGTATCTTTACGGGTCACCAGCCACACGCCACCAGCGATAAGAAGCAGAGCCGTGGCAACAACAGTGGCAATCACCATATTTTTGTTTGTTGTTGGCTCAGTATTGGTATTTGTTGGAAGTACGGTGTTTTGATCCTCCATGCGGTGCTCCTTATGGTTCGTATGATTTGTTTGCTTGTGCTTTTCTTTGCGATGATTGCTAGGCTTAGTTGACATTGACAATTACCTGCTGGGTTACAACATAGGCTTTGTCATTATCGTTCCAACATTTGAGCGTAAAGGTAGTCTTGGCAAAAATTCCTTCGCTATATTCCGTGTTCAATCCAAGTGTCGTCCATACTGAGGGGTTCGTTGAACGGTTGAGTTGACACCAAGTGGTATTAGTAGTCGTCCAGCGCAGGTAAACCTTTGCACCCTTCTTGATGGTGTAATTCTGGGCACCGTTTGAAGATGCAGCCGCCACAAAGCTTTTAATCGTAGGCCGCGGCAAGCTAAAGGCTGTTACCGAAACCGTACGGTTCGCCGTTTTGCCACCGGCTGAAGTACAACTTACTCGGATAGTTAGATTCCGTGTAACACTGACCGCGTATCCCGCCGACCAAGTCATCTGCGTAGGCACTGACCACGACCAAGGCAAACCATCATAGCTCATAGAGCATGCTGCTGCATTAGATGTTGTCCAAAATACCGCTACCGAAGAACCCAATGCCACTGAGGCTGTATTTACGGTTAGGGTATTGATCGTAGGAGGAGTGGTTGGAGTAGGAGTAGGTGTCCAGGTAGGAGTTGGAGTTGGAGTTTTGGTGGGTGAAGGAGTTGGAGTTTTGGAAGCAACTGTAGTTGGAGACGGTGTCGGGGTGCGCGTTGGGCTCACACTTGGAGTCGGACTCGTTGAAACAACTGGGTTCGAACCACCCAAGCGCGTACAAGCGATGTTGGTTTTTTGATCCAGGACAGCGCCACTGGTGTTCTTGAAATACGTTGAATAGGTATAGCCTGCACTATCCAGGTAAATGTCGAGCGCGCCTGCCGTACCGGTAATATAGGAATCTTCATATGCAGCCTTGACTGGGTCGTCATTGCCTTCGGCGCCACCGCCACCAGTGCCTACTACATAGATAGGTGTTCCTGCGCCGTAAGCTACAACACCACCAGTGGCATTCAAAGGTTGTGATCGGCTATAGAAGTGATTGTGGCCATTTAGCACCAAGCTAGCCTTGCCGACAACTGCGTTCCAGAGCGTATCAATCACATATTGCTCATTGCCATGACTACCATGCGTGTAAGCGGGTCGGTGCCAGAAAGCGAGCAAGCACTTGCCTGCGTTACTGCGAATGGCATCCTTGGCTTGATTGACAACCGTGTCGCAACCACCCGGCACACCATTGACACCCTTGAATTGCCCACATTCACTATTGAGTGACAGTATCACCCAATTTCCCACGACCCTAGTATAGCTACTACCATTGCCGCCTGGCGTACCAAATGCACCACCAAAGTACGTGTAGTAGCCACTGGCAGTATTATCCGCACCCGGGTCAGAAGAATAGTTACCGTATTCGTGATTGCCCGGTGTTGGCAGCGTCCTGTCTTTCAAAGAACCCCACGACAGATTATAAGAGCTGGCAAATTCACTCGCTTGACCGTACTTGTACTGTAAATCGCCGAGTGCCAGCACATAAGCCGGATTCCAACTCTTAATCATGTCAGCAACTGCTTTTTGACGACACTTGGTCGAGGTGCCGTTTCCAAAGTTAAAGTTAGGATCGGTCGACGAACAAGCAATATCTCCTGCTGCAGCTAAGTGCGTTACATTAGCGTTAGTGCCACCTCCAGGGTTGCCAACTGTAGGTCCAGTAATCGCCACGCCAAAGCGGTTCAAAGGTGCACTATTGCTGCTTGATGTATCCTTACCAGCCCATAGCGTGGTCCCGCTCGGGTCCCACCATAACGATTCAAGCAATTGCTTCCATGGGGTCGACTTGATGCTAAACGTACTAACTGTTGCACCCGCAGAATCCACAGAAAGAGCATCCGCCCAGGTTTGACCTGGCTGCTTCCAGAAAAATCGAATTGCCGGATTGTAAACACCCCCCGAAGTACTGTCGAGTGAAACTGCTACTAGTTCATAGCTCGGATGGATATCCGCGGCGATCGCCCAGTTCTGCGAACCCAACACGGTGGTTGGCATTCTTTTGCCCGTATTCATAATTTTGGTCGGATTGATTACTGGGCTCCATGAAAAGATCTGTGCGTCACTGCCACTATCTTTATTGATGAGGTACAACGTCCCGTTATGGTCCATGAATGCCGCTTCTACGTTAGCGTGGTACGGGTATGGATTTCCAGATCCATCCGTAAACTTAACCGGAAAGTCTTTGATATCGCTTTGGGCTACAGAATTACCAGCCGGCTCTTTGAAGCGATATATATGAAAATTATCTATACCAGGAACAGCATTCCCCGTCTCCAATAACCACATATATGCTTGTCCGTCAGAAGGATCGACACCATATGCCATTTCTTCCCAGTCCTTGTTATGCATCTGCGAAGCGTTGCCGATGGTAATCGGAGTGTAGTTGGAAATGCTGCCGGAGCCCGAGCCAGGTGTAAATCGATAGATGCGGTTCTGATCTCCACTATCATTATGAATATACTGCATGCCTGGGTATAGCCGAGAACTGATGCCACCGGAAGCCTCAGATCCCCAGCCATTTGAAGCGGTACCAAGTGAGCCCATTTCGGTCGGAGCACTCAGTGAATTAACCACGCCATATCCGGCAGCCGCTCGGCTACCGCTTAGGTAATGAATCATTTGCACTACGCCATACGCCAGAAACACCAATAGCAAACAACCCACTATCGAGAGTGGGACAATTCGTTTCTGCCATGGTTTTTTTATTTTACCGACACTTTCACCTGGGGAGTTCTCGCGGTTTTCACTCATAAAAAATACCTACTAATTTTTACCATTAGCATAATAGTACGGCTTGTTTATCTTTCCGGCAAGTGTGATTCTTCTTTTATCAACAGTTTTAACACGTTACGCTAATAGCGGCTGTACTTTCCACCCGCATCCCCATGCTTGCGGCTGTCGGCTGCATTGCCCAAATTGTGCTTAAACGCTCCAATACACCTCGATCAACGACCCCACGAAACGTGAGTACCTAGTATCCCTAAAAGTCCGTTGAGCCCATGAAGTATACTACAGGTTATTTTTTATCATCTTTTTTATCGGCAGGTTTGGTTTTTTTGGACACCCGCTTACTTTTAGCGCCGCCAATTTTGCCAGCAGCACTTGCCCGCTCTGGATTATTTTTAAAATTACCTGGGCTTACTGAACCACCCTTACGACCCGCTGCACGTGCTCGTTCAGGATCGTTTTTAAAGTTACCTCGACTGATCGAACCACCCCGTGCCTTACCTTCGTTCTTGAGTTTCTTGTCTTCATCTTGCTGCGCCATTTTTAGTCGTCCCTGTTTAGACTTGATTAAAAATCTAACCTAAAGAGGTTAGTTACCTTTTAGCTTAAAAGGATGTATCAGGTGTGACTATGAGTTATTTTACAAACATACTATAAATTCTGTGATTTTATTTCATCTGTGGCGTTATCTGCGGTTCAATTATAATAAACGCAACGAGCATAATCATTAAATGATACTTTCTATGGTAATAATATCAGAGGAGCTTTCTGCAGAAAGCTCCTCTGATATACGATAAATGGTAATAAAAGGTATTTAAGCGTTTCGGTTTTTGCGCCTTGCAAGTCCGCCCATCCGGCCAGCTTTTGCATGACCCTCTGAATCACCGTGCCAACCCTTGCCCCGTGATTGTGCCATTATAAACTCCTTCGCTATCTTTGCCTTAGCACAAAGATGCCAATAGCTTAATACGGGGGTTGCTTTTGGCTCAATAAAATAATTTACAGTAGATTTGAGCCTACTTGAGTGTGATGTACGATCGAGCTTTTTGCTTTTCTTTGGTTTCGTTGAGTAATTGGTCGACTGGCTTATAGTTAAATACGATGTGAGCAGCCTTGGCCTTTTCGCCCGATTGCATTTCGATAAGCTTCACAATTTCAAGCCCGTAACCTATGTCAATTACTTTTGAATGTTGCCCTGGCTGTAATTTAAAGAGTGCATCAATTGTCATTGAGTTGATGCTGGCGTTGGATTTATCAATTAAGCTGCCAAATTCACCGCCATTTTCTTTTGTCTCAGCATCGTCTGAAACACTTTTAGCAGTAGCCGCAAAATCTGCGCCATTGGTCAGTAAACTGAACGTCGAGTTGGCGCGTTCATGGGTTGCTGTATCCAGCTTCGCAACAACCTTTTGCGCTAATAGTTGTTGTTTTAATTGACGGCGGAAATCCTGGACACTCCAGCCATAATAGTTACGAAGAACATCTTCAAATACTTCTGTACTACCCCCCAAGCGGTTCTGTGTGCGAGCAAGATCAATTTGCAGGGTAACTTCTTGTTCACTTACACTCACCCCATTATCCTTAGCTAGCCGCTTTATGTAGGCATCATCAACAACCTTATCAAGTGCCTTTTGTTCGATGTCTAGTAACTGCGGTTTGTTGGCATCTTGACCAAAGTCTACTTTCGACTGCGTGACGTAATAATGCATAGTGTGCCGCACCTCAAACAGATAGCTCTCATAGGAAACATACGACCCTTTGACCCGTGCAACCGGAAAAGGAATTACCTGTGACACCCTGTAAATAAAGGTAGAGGTAGCATGATACCGGTAAATCGAAAGCAAGCAATACGTCATAAAGCCTACAAAAGCCACAATGCTTAAAGCAGTCGAAACAAAAACAATTTTATGCTTAGAATGCTGGAGAGGATAAATGTATTTTCGTGCACCAGCCAGCACCTCTTCACGATGTTCTGCAACAGTTTCAGAAGTTATGCGCGGTACTTCCGCAATAATAACTTCAGGGTGCTTTTTACGATACCGGGCATCGGAAATTGTTTTCTTTGGGTGTCTAATAATTTTTCGGAGTTTCTTCTTTGTCATTAATCGTCAACCTCTCTTTGTGGCATCATTCCGGTTTGTGTGTCAACCCCAAGCTCCCTCAGGTGTCCGGCGATTTTTTTTACGACCCGACCAGGGTGGTGCACATCATGAATGACTAGGTCACCCATATATGTTTGCACCAATATTGTACCAAAACCAAGCAAAGTTTCCTGAAAACCGGCAATTTCGTAATTGAGACTCGTGATTTGCGGCAAGCTAATGTCGACGACTGATTTATGGAAAAACCCCTTTTGTTTACTCTGTATAAAGCGCTGATTAGTCATAACATAGACGCTAAAATACCAGCCGAGCCAATAAGGAAAAAATACGATAATACAGAGTACAAAACTAGCAGCCAAACTCAACAGATAAAACGTCATCGTGGTACCTTCCGGTTTAACATAACTCATTACCAAAGTAATAACCGGCCCGACCAGTAATGCCAGCGAGGCAAACACCAAGCCTTTTCTCATTACAATCGGGTGTTTACGAAATACCAACAGCACTTCCTCATCATCAAATTGATCAGCAAAGTACTTATGAGCCATAGCATAAGCATATCCTAAGTACTCCTTGAGTTAAAGATGGAAAATATCTTGCAATACCAGTAGAATGTGACTGTTACGTGCGTCCCTGTAGTTCAACGGATAGAATAACTCCGTACCAATAGAAATTTTACGAGGCTCGTTTTAATCGAACGGCCATCACACCGGCATCGTTTGCCAGGGTATCAGAGCCATCGGCTGCAACACGCCGAATTTGAAGCATCATCAGTGCGTCGCGCGTTACGGTAATACCACTGGCGATAGTGGTTACCTTCATAACGTTTTGAGCCGGGGCGGTTGCTGTTGTTTGGGTTGCAGCTGACGAAGATGTCATTGAGCCTGCATCAATCGCTGTCTTGCTGTAAACCCGCCATACCACATCACCAGCCCCCGCACCAGCGTTCGACCACCATAATTCAACATCCATTGTCTGCCACCACGTTGGGACGGATACAGTCGCCACAATTCCCTCTTCGCTGGCCGCATCGAGTAACCATGCCTGCCATCGATCAGTCGATGGCGACGAGGGCAAATAGGAATCGGCAGGCGCACCCACTGCACCCTTCCATATGTTAGAAGGTAGCCACATATGTGCTGTCTCAATTGTCGAAGAGGCGCCTGAAGATAGATGATTATGCAAACCGCTCAAATCAAGTCCCGTCACATTCGTGTCGATAAATACGTTCGAAGCGAGCGTTGCATGCGATGAAACCGTTCCACTCACTCGAATGTTCTTACAGCCCGAGCTTACGTCGAGGTCATAGGTGTGCTGACCGTACGAAACTAGTTGAAAGTTATTGTCATGCGAACTACCCGAAAAGCGCAAACCATCACCGTTCACTGAGCCCGAGGCGGCCAGCGTACCGGCGTTATAGTGTGCACCACTAAGCCGACAGGCATCATAGGTAGGGTTTACGGCTACTAAGTTAATTATATTCTGATCGGTAGCACTCCACATGTTTGACGCGGCGGCAGCACCATCGCCACCACCAATAGACGTTAAATCGTAACGGTTACCTGTCGGGCGACCAAATGTGCCATCATTTGAAACATCGATGTTACGCCCGGTTGAGCCACTCACTGTACCAGTGATAGTACAGCCTTTAACGTTTCCCTGGATGTTTATGGCACGGTCAGTGCTATTCCTGGCATAGATACGGAAGAAACAATCGTGTGTATTGGCCAAGCCAAGGGCCAAGGCTCCATAACAGCTTGTGGTATTGATAGTGGCATCAATACCCGAACATTCCGAAGATGAATCAACACTACCCCACACCTGTACCGATGCACCAGCGCAGCCGGTTGATTTAACATTGAGCTCCATTCGACCTTCAGCGCAACCGCCGTCGTTACCGCTAATATACAGATCATGGTGCAAGAGTGTCGTGCCAATATCCTTACAGCGAATTTTCCAGGTATCGCCGGAGTGTGGGAAGCCGCCCGAAAACGCACAATCGTGCAAATAGGCGCCGTCAACCCATACGCCGCCCGAATTACCATCGGGTCGGATGCCATGATACCAGCCATCAATTTCTATATCACCCTGCAAAAAAAGCGCGTTAGAGGCATTGGTGATAGTTATACAGTTAGTATTTAACGTTGCCGAGGCTTTGCCAGGACCAGCCATGCGGCCCTTACCAGTAATTACAAGTTTATTGCTTGCTGTAACGCTAAAAAGTGGCACGCCGCTTAGCGTTGGAGCAGTGATCGTTCCACCGTCAAAATGCAATTCAATTGTTTTTCCACCGAGCGTGATGTTGCCACTGTCGATCTTCCACGTACCGCGATCAATGACAATCGTATCGCCAGAAGTCGCCCCCGTAATCAAAGATTGCAAGATCGCATCCATGCCCGTGCTTCCGGTTGAATCGGCAGCTGTATCAGCCAGATACCAACGCTGGTTCTTACCTATCCCCAGGGTTTCTCGTTGAGCCGATGCATCAGTATCGTCGATAAGGGCACGGCCAGCACTGGTAAAAGACGTCATTGCCCACGTTCCTGCGCCAGTAGCATACGGCAATTTGTCAGCGGCCGAAGTTAGCCCTGCTAAGGCGGCAAGATCGGCATTATAAGGTTGAACATCAGCCCCAATCGTAAATGGTAAGTTTACAAGTGGCACCTTCGCACTCGAGTCGAGCGGCGCGTAACCATTAGCTGCCCCTTTGTTAGCCGTTTGTTCCGCGCTTTCAATCTTGGCAGCACGTTTTAATGTTCCATCGGTCTTGTGTTCGACAGATAAGTATGTATTCAGAACATCACCCCAGACACCATCATCAGAACCAGGTACAGGTAATCGAACCATAGGTCGCCCCAAATTAATACCTACTATTTTATCGACAAAACACACCCAAGCACAAGCATTTAATGCAAAAACAACTATTTGGTCATGTGCGTTTGATGAATAGTATCGTAATCAAACAATTCATTTTCGGAAAACCATAAACCAACTTCAAAATCAGCTTCTTCTTTATTGCCCGAGGCGTGAATCAGGTTACGAATAGGACGCTTGTTGGCGTTGGCCAGTGATGATGAGTCAAACGAATAATCACCACGAATCGTACCCGGTGCTGCCATGGCTGGCAAAGTTGAGCCGACAATCTTTCGGATCGTTTCGATAGCATGTGGCCCCTCGAGAACGAGTGCAAATAGTGGTGCTGACGTCAAGAAATCAACCAGCCACTTCTGGATTTCAACACCAATTTTTGCCGGATCATCATGCCCAAACGCCTTGACCGGGTCCATACCGAGCGCTTTGTAATTATCAAGCGTTTTGTTGCCCATGCCTTCAATAAATTCCTTGCGTTCTACTGGGTAATGCTTATTGGCGAGGTCTTGATTAACGTGCACCAATTTGGCACCTACCAACTTTAAGCCGACTTTTTCGAACCGGCTAATGATATCACCAACAATTCCCCGCTGCACAGCGTCAG
>CAZLUF010000025.1:0-12763 GCA_964562645.1 uncultured Candidatus Peribacteria bacterium | reverse complement strand
TGCGGCTTGGTCCAGAGCATCTGTCCAACTTGTCACCGAGAGGTTCCGCAAAATTGATTTTAATAACAGGGTAATGCGTAAATTGGTTTCGGGTGACAAGAACGGCAGCGACACACTGCTCTTGGTGCTAAAGGCAGTAAAGCTGTTCGTGATAATTGTGGCGATACTAGCGATCTGCTTGGCGACAATCGGTACAAGTGTAATCAGTAAATACCCGGCGATCACCAGAATAACTACGTAGTGTAATAGGATGGCCACCCGGCGAGGGATATGCCAGCGTTGTAAGTAGGCCACGCTGGGGTGGAGTACTGTGGCAATGAACAAGCCCAGTAAAAAGAGAATAATGATTTCGCGGAGTAGTATCACTAAGTAAGTGCCGCCACACAGCAGGGCTAACCCGGCTGTCGAACGAATAATACTACGCACAGAAACATGGCCCACAATATTTTGAGTGTGCTGATCGCCACTAGTAACGGGGGCCGGTGCGGCACGTTTAGCCATGGGCTGATTGTACAGGTCGCTTAGTTTTTCGTCACGAGCGAGGCGCTGGCTTATTTTTGTAATGCATGTGGTATATCGCATACCACGGCCACAGGCTGTACCTGGTGTTCAGGGGTCTTGCCGCTCTGCCACTGTTCAATTGAGGCAAAACAGTCGGCGTACATTGAATTCATGCTATCGTCGGCATAAAAGGCAATGTGTGGGGTAGTCACTACGTTCGGGTGGGCAACCAGCTCCTGGCTCTTCTGTAAGTGGTCTTCGTGTTCAATAACATCTAAGAGAGCATGGGCTACGGTGCCGTTTTTAACAGCATCCAGCAGGGCCTGACTATCGATGAGTGAACCGCGAGCGGTGTTTACGAGAGTGACACCATGTTTCATCATGGCAAAAGCTTTGGCATCGATTAAGTGTGAGCCATCGGTTGCGCCTGGTACATGCAGTGTCACAATATCGCTCTGGGCAAGGAGTTGAGGCAAAGTGACGTATTGTACGCCAAGTTTCTCTTCTAAAAATAACGTGCGGCACTGGTCGCTAGCAATAATGTTCATACCAAAGCCGTAGGCAATGTGTGCGACTCGACGGCCGATTTTACCTGTGCCTACAATGCCAAGTGTTTTACCACGCAGTGCCATGCCACGAAGTCCGTGGTAATCAAAGTTGCCTTGAGTCACACGTTTATGTGCTTCGTTGATGTGTCTGAGTGTGCTCAATAGCAACGCAAAAACGTGCTCGGCGATTACATGTGATCCGTAGTCGGGCACATTGCACACAGTAATGCCGCGCTCGCGGCAGGCGGCGATGTCAATGTGGTCAAACCCTACCGAACGCGTACAGATGAGTTTTAAATTGGGCAACTTCTCAATGACTGAGCGTGGGAATGGCGTGGTGATAAAGGTCGAAATAACAGTCGCCTCCAGGCACGCCTTGATGAGTTCGGCATCGCGGAGTTTCGCATCTACAAAGGTGGTTTGCGGATAGCGAGTTACTACCTCGGCCCGGTCATGTTCTTCGACATCTAAAAAGACAGTCCGAAGATCATTACTCATAGAATTTGTAGGTATCCTTAAGGGCATGACGATTGTGCAGGCCGTGTCCACCCTCTTCGCCTCGGCGGAAATGACCGATCATAATTCCACCAATGACGATTTCGTCCTTGTGTAGACCAAGTGCTTCGTGCGCGGGGCCCTTATGGAGAGAGACCCAACCAGTACCAAGTCCTTTAGCAGTGGCAGCAAGCAGAATGTGATCCATGGCCGCCACGCAGGAGTATTCTAATTCTTTGGGGTTCCAAAGAATCTGCTGGCTGGCTGGCCGTGCGAGTGTTTTACAGGTGACGACAATAAAGGCTCCAGCTCCTAGTACGAAGTTTCCGTAGCAGGTGGCCTTCATTAATTTTTCGAGCATCTCTTTATTGTATACCACATGAAAGCGCCAAGGTTGAACGTTTTCGACATTCGGGGCTAAATTGGCACACTCTAGCACGGCTAAGATGTCTGCCTGACTCAGTGGTTCATCGGAAAAATACCGAATAGTACGGCGATCTTCGCAGAGTTGTTGGAATTCGGAGTATTTCATATCTGACGAAAGAGAAGAGATGCTTCATAGTATACTCCTTTTCTTGTGATTTAGCAGCACTTTTTACCCTTTTTTGCCACTCGTCTTCCGCTATTCTATGGCCATGCTCACACCTTCCACTTCCGCGCCAGCTTTTGCTCTCCCCGACCAGCAGGGGAATATCGTTCAATTACAAGATTTTGCTGGGCAGTGGCTGCTCATGTGTTTCTATCCTAAAGATGCCACTCCAGTGTGTACCAAAGAACTCTGTGCCTTTCGTGATCAATGGCACGAACTGCGCCAGCACGGGTGTGCCGTGATCGGTATGAATGCCGACACCGTTGAGGCACATAAAAAATTTGCGGCAGCACATGAGTTGCCTTTTCCGTTACTGGCCGATCCATCGCACGATGTTCTCCGCCTATACGAAGCCTGGCTACCAAATCAATTTTTAGGTTTACCGGGTGTGGCTCGCATTTCGTATTTAGTTGATCCACAGGGCAAAATTGCCAAAGCCTATACCGTCACCGATGCGCCAGCGCACGCCGCGCAGGTACTGCAAGATCTTCTCCAGTTGAAAGCTCAATGATCGACTATCATCGTTTAATGCTCGGCGACACGGTGCGAACCCAGTGCTTCGAAAAAGCTCTGCGCTCAGTAATACAGCCTGGTAAAACGAGTATGGTAGATATTGGTTCCGGCACGGGTTTTTTAAGCTTTATCGCGCGTGCACTTGGTGTACGTTCATCGGTTCTGTATGAACAATCGCCCGATCTTTCGGCACTCAGTAAAGTCTTGGCGCAGCAGAACCATATTGGCGAATTGCAGTTTAAAAACATGCACTCAACACAAGAGTCTAAGCCTAAACAGGTAGATCTTGTTGTGTCGGAGACGCTTGGTAATTACGCGTTAGAAGAAAATATCTTAGAAACCATGGCCGATGCTATGCGTTTTTTGGCACCCGGTGGAGTGATGATGCCTTCTCGCATTAAGCAGTACTGTGCACCGGTGATCAGTGATCGTATATTCCGAGAATTGAATGTGTGGGGAACTCAACCTCACGGCCTTGAGTTCAGTAAAGCAGCCGAGATCGCCTGGAATAATATTTACGTACGTCGAATCTTGCCTAGGGATCTATGGACTGGAGAAGCTCCACAGTGTTGGGATACCATTATTTTAGGGAAGGATACAGAGAGCCAGCGGCAGGCTACATTGGAATGGAAGATCACAGCACCGACCACCTGGTATGGCATGGCGTTATGGTGGATTGCAGATTTGGCTCCAGGTGTGCCAATGAGCACAGCACCCGAGGCACCGCTTACGCACTGGGAGCAGATCTATGTGCCTGTAGGGGAGCCGCTACAGCTGTACCCAGGTTTTTCTGTAGAGTTTGGAATTGAGTCCGATACCCGTTACGAAGTGAAAGTACGCCTACAGTGGTCGATCACGGTACGAGATGCCCATGGTAAAGTGAGCCAGAAGAGAAAGTTCGACATGTGGAAAGGACATTTAGAATAAGGGTGAGATTTACATTGTTCAATTTTTAACTTTTAGTTAGCATAGGTTCATGCCACCAAAAAAAGCCACACACCTTGCTCGCGTCATTGAGCGCAATATTAAAACCATGGTGGAGCTGCGCAAGCAAATGGAGCAGAGTAGTTCGTTGGCTTCTACGTTGGCAGATCGTGTAACCAGTTTTGCCGGGAGTGTGACGTTTGTGGGTTTTCATATTGTGTGGTTTTCGGGTTGGATGCTTTGGAACTCAGGCTGGTTCAATGTGCCACGATTCGATGTGTATCCATTTGGCTTACTCACACTAACGGTGTCTCTCGAGGCAATTTTTCTATCCACTTTTGTGCTCATTAGCCAGAATCGCTTGGCTCAAATTGCCGATGACCGTTCCGATTTGGATTTGCAGATCGACTTGGTGGCTGAGTATGAGGTCACAAAGTTACTACAGCTCACTGAAGCTATTGCCAAAAAAATTGGTGTTAAGGAGGGGCTGGATCCTGAATTAGATGAGCTCAAGCAACAAGTAACTCCGGAATCGGTCCTAAAGGAAATGGCCAGAAAACGCATGAAAGAGCTGTAAAAATCCGCATGATTTCGCTAGTGTATCGGCATGCGCATTTTTGCTCTCGAGACCAACCGTGAACGTCTGATTCAGCATGTAACCAGCCCGGGTGCTAAAGTTCTGCTCTGTGTTTGTTACCATTGGGTGCTGTTTGCAGTGCGATTCATAGTGTCCATGATTGTTCTGGCTCTACTGATTGGCGCCGATGTTCTAATTTCTGAATTCATCGATCTGCCCATATTTTGGGTACAGGCGGTATTTGCTCTACCGATTTTTCTCTTTGTGGTGATGCCAATTATCAATGCGTTTATCGATTGGCAATTCGACTGCTTGATTCTTACGAGCGATGAGTTGATTGTGATTGATCAGACTTCAATAGTTAAAGTGAAGATTCGCCAAATGGATTTAGACAACGTGGCGAGTGTGGCCTTTGAAAGTCAGTTTTGGAATTTACTTGGCTTTGGTAAGTTGGTGTTCGAATTAAAAGAGGGGACGGGTAAAAGCCTTGTTTTGGCTTATATTCCGCATGCGGATCGTGTCTCGAGTGTCATTAGCAATGCGGTATCGTCACATCAGAATTTACGCGCAGGTGTTGGCCATCTGGTCCGCGCTAAATGAGTGGTTTTTGGCCATGCAAAGGCCTATACTCAGGCCATGCGCCTCACTCAGTTATTCACCAAGACCTCTAAGGATTCGGCTAGCGACACACAAAGCCGCAATGCCGATTTGCTTACCCGCGCTGGCTACATTCGTCAGACCATGGCCGGCGTGTATTCGTACCTGCCGCTCGGTTGCCGAGTACTTAGTAAGATCGAAAATATATTGCGTCAGGAAATGAACACCATTGGTAACGAAGTATTTTTGCCATCGTTGGCCCCGGTCGAAAACTGGCAGCAGACAGGTCGTTTAGATACCGTGAGTGTTCTTTTTCAAGCCACACCAGCCAATGAACCAAGTCGTCAGCATCACGATGCTCGCTATGTGCTGGGCTCGACTCACGAAGAGATCATCACGCCGCTATTACAGCAATTCGTAAAAAGTTACCGCGATCTGCCCTGCGCTGCGTATCAGATCCAAACCAAGTTCCGTAACGAAGCTCGGGCTAAATCGGGTATTTTACGCGGCCGCGAATTCCGCATGAAGGATTTATATAGCTTCCATGCGAGCGAGGCAGACATGATGGATTACTTCCTAAATAAGGCCATTCCCGCTTACACCAAATTCTTTGAGCGTGTGGGTTTGGGTGATAAGACGGTGATCGCTTTGGCTTCGGGCGGAGATTTCAGCAAAGAGCCATCGCGCGAATTCCAAACACGCTGCGAAAATGGCGAAGATCACATCTTTACTGTGCCTGGCAGTAATTTGTTCCATAACCGTGAATTAGCACCAAGTAAGGCCAAGGTTTGGAATAATGCTAACGAGGCCGAAAAGCCTCGCGAAGATGTGCTTGGTAAAGGCTTAGTTGGTGTAGATACTCTGGCGAAGTTTTTGAAGATCGAAGTGGAGCGCACTACCAAAACACTCCTCTTTAGCACTGATAAAGATGAATTAGTAGCCGTAGCCGTGCGTGGTGAGTACGATGTGAACGAAGATAAAGTCCGAACTGTTCTGGGCTGCGCCAGCTTGCGCTTGGCCAGTGCCGAAACCGTCCGCAAAGTAACAGGCGCCGAGGTGGGGTATGCCGTCCCTCTGGGCTTACCAAAAGAGGTACGTGTGCTTTGGGACGAATCGTGCCAGGGTCGTAAAAACTTTGAGTGCGGCGCCAATAAGACCGATTATCACTCCATCAACGTCAACTTTGGGCGCGATCTGCCTCTGCCCGAGCAGTTCTATGATCTCAAGGTTGTGCGCGAGGGCGATAGTGATCCTGCAAGTGGCACCACGTACGAAGTCTTTAAGGCGTGCGAGGTCGGTAATGTGTTCACGTTGTTTACCAAGTTCTCTTCGGCCTTCCATTTTAATTTCGTAGATGCTGATGGCACCGAAAAGCCTGTGTACATGGGTTGTTATGGTATCGGCACTACGCGCGTAATGGGTGTAATTGCCGAAGTCTGTAGCGACGATAGTGGCCTCTGCTGGCCAGCTGCCGTGGCTCCAGCTCAGGTGCATATTGTGGCTCTAGCGAAAAATACCGGCGAGGAATCGTTTACCAAGGCTGAGGAGCTGTATAAGGCTTTGGAGGCTAAGGGTATCGAATGCCTCTTCGATGATCGCATTGATGCTTCTACCGGTTCACGCTTGGCCGATGCCGACTTGATTGGAGTACCTACGCGCGTGTTGGTTTCGCCTCGCAGTCTTAAAGAAGGCAAGGTGGAAATGAAAAACCGCAAAACCGGCGAGGTGCAAATGGTCGATGTTGGTGCCGTTGTCGGTATGTTTTAGAGATCGCTAATGGCGAGCCTAGAATGTTACCGTGCTCAACCAAATACCAATGAGTGTAATGGTTGATCCAAAGATGATCCCGCCAAGCACCTCCAAATGTGTGTGACCTAGACGCTCACTAAAGTGACGTAAGTGTTGCAGTTGGTTAAGTACTTTGGCTTGTTCACCAATGGCCCGGCGAGAGCTCGTGGCATCGAACCAGGTGATAGCAGCGAACACAAATGCGATCGCAAATTCCACAGAATCAAAGCCAGTCTTAAACCACACGATAATGAGTAGCGAGGTGACAAAAGCCGAGTGTGTACTGGGCATGCCACCTGGACGAAAAAGCCCGCCCTTCCAACTACCACTTTCTAGCGTCTCCATGAGGATCTTTATTGCCTCACTAGCGAACATTACCACCAGCGGGATTAAGAATGGATAGGTGCGGAGAATTGTCATGCTGATATGGTAAACGAAAAGGGGACTAAAACGTTACAGTAAAACTTGTTAAGCCGCTGGACCAGATCCAGGAGTATTGTTGTTGTTATTTCTGCCGATGGCGTTGAGGCCAACAAAGGCACCCACGCTTAGAGCAACAGTGCTTAAAGTGGCAAAAATACTTCTACCAGTAGATGGCCCGTTGCGAGGAGCTGTATATGTCCCGCCAGCAGCCAGTACTTTTGCTTTCCGTTCAGACTCGTCCTTTTCTCGTTTTTGGATTTCCTCCGGTGTTTCTGTGCTCCAGCGTCCGGTAAAGAGTTTGCGGAAAAAACGAGGCACCATATATGCAGATCCCACTAAGCCAGCTAAAATTCCGTAACGGGCGATGGGGCCGCTAGCCATTGCTTCGCTGCCTGATCGTAAAACAGTATCGGCGCCCCGGGCGGTAGTTCCAATGGCACCGCCAAGAGTGCTACCAACCGTTGATATTGCAGTGCCAAACGAAGGGTTGTTACTGTTTGCTAACTGCAATTGAACTCTGACTTTTAGTAATTCGATGCGAGTACGCACAGTATTATCGGTACGAGCTCGTAAGAGTGCTGCATCTAAGCCGCGTTGTACCTCTTCTAATTTGGCTCGATCGAGAGTGGCTAACTGCTCTGTGGCAGTTTTGTGAGCTTCTTCGGTATGGAGCTCATCTGTATCCGTGCCGGTGCGGAGGCTTTCGAGTAGGGGTTCCATGGTGATTTAGGGGCGTTCAGTGAGACGACAGCGCATGGTAGTTTTTTTGTACTTTTCGCCTGCAAATACTTCGGCAGGTGGGGTTGGTTCTGTGGCGGCTACTTTTTCATAGAAATCGATATTGATATCTGGTGTGATTGGCGTAGTGGAAAGTTGATTGGTAATTGTGGTAAATGCAGATCGATTAATGAAGCGCGTGACACGTCCGGCAGCTTTAAGTGCGCCACTGGTTCCTGCATTGGTAAACGAAGTGAGGTTGCCGTTTCCGTTTAGTGCAATCATGGGATTATTGCCACGAATTTCCGTGCTTTCGAGTAGTTCATTTACATCTAATCCAACAGCCGGCAAAGTGACTGACGTGCCAACATACGGCAGAGTACCTGTAACATCTTGATTAAGGCTGAGTCGGTATTTTTTGCCATTAACGACAAAATTTTTCTGAGCGTCAAAATTAAACTTTTTGCCATCGAGATTTACCGGTGTTTGCATGAGGTCCCGAACGGTGCCGGCTGGCTGTGTAGCTAGGAAAGTATCGAGCTGTGCAAAAGTGAGTCCGTTTGGGTTTGCTTTTACTAACGCTTCAAAATCTGCGGTAGCAGTTGGAGAAAGTGGGGGAGCAACTCGTGGCCCACTGGTTCCAGCCCGAGCTCGGTTTACTAAGTATCCCAAGCCTACAGCTCCAGCAATACCAGCAATTGCCCATTTAAAAAAGCTCCCGCCACTACGCTCGCGGGCTTCGGCGGCACCTTTATCGGCCTCTTCGCGGGAGCGACCAAATAGGCGTGAGCCTAGAGCATACAGGGCAAACAAGCCCAATCCCGCGCCAGTAGCAGTGGCGACCGGGCGGTCACTGGCGAAGTTACGTACAGCTGTAGCACTTTGTCGCACAGTGCGCTCGGTGCTGTGTAGCCGATCACCGGGGCGCGTGAGAGTGTCGGTAGCCGCAGGGGTTGGTGCGTAGAGACGCAGCGACATGGATTCACGCAGGCTGGCCAACTCTTTACGAACATTGTCGGCCAATGTGGTGGTGCCTTCTAGGCGTTGAATAGCTGGACGCAAATCGCGTAGCACGCGATCATGGTCATCGACAAAGCCGTTTAGATGATTCTTTTCAAACTCTTGGCGCAGGGCACTAATGCGCTCTGGGGTTAAACCAGCGCTATTTGTATTAATATCTTGTGCGGTCGTTAACGACTCGGCGGTGAGTGAGGCGCTTGGCATAAAGAAAAGATGAAGGACTTAAATAGTGACAATCTGCCAGGCATTCGGCGTGATAGTCGTATTGAGTTTCCAAGTGGTTTCGGCAGTGGCGGCGTTACTTGTATCGGTACGAATGAATTCGGTGACATTGGCGCGAGGTCCGCGGCCATTCCACTGTATTGATCGGACACCGCCGGCAAAGCTTAGGCGGACATATTCACCATTCAGTGGAAGTGTGTTATTTACCGAGAACTTATTGATTTCGGTTTTGGTTTTGAGCTGTTCCATTAGTCCATTATTCAGCTCTTGTACGTTTAGAGTATCCTTTGGTAGCTTGAGATCTAAGCCACCGCCACGGCGTGCAATTTCTAGCGGGACTTCTGACGCAGTAATGGTCACTCGCTGAGCATTGGTACAGCTGCGAGCGGCTTCTACTGCCAACCGTGCTTCGTCTGAAACAGGCTGACCTTCTTCATTAAAATGATTGCCGCTGGCTGGAACAACAATACGGTTGGGTGGAGTGCCTGCCGATGGTCTTTCTACGTTGAAATCAGTGCCCTCAAAAACAATGTTAGCACTGGGCCAGTTGTTCGTTGTTTTAATGCGAGTGATGCGAGTGGCTTGGGCTTCTTTCGCCAAGCGCTCTTTATCGGCTGCCTCTTTAGCCGTACGTTCCTTTTCGGTCTTTTGCACTAACTCTGTTGGGTTGGCGCGTAGGTTCTCCAGTGTGACTACTATCGCATTAGCCTCGGTAGTACCAGCGCCCGCAGTCATTTGGGCTTGCAGGTAACGGTTGACGAGATCTTCCCACACGGCGGTTTCGGCACCGGTAGCGGGTGGAGTGTAGGCGTTAATAAAGGCGTTACGGTTGATGGTGATGTGCAAGTGGTCGCCATTGGCTTGTTTAAAGCCGGTAATGGCTGCTTCTACACGGTTGAGAGCTTGGTGCTTTTTGCCCATGCGAGACACAGCAGCAATAGGCGAATTGGCCATGGCTCCCCAGAGCAACTTAGAAGCACCGTTACTAATGAGGTGTCCTAAGTTTTTGGCTTGTTCCAAGGGGTGGGCGCCAAGTAGGCCATCGCGCATATCGCGGAAAAATGCACCTACGCCAGAGGGGAGTAGGGCAGTAAGAGCATTGAACGAACCACTGATGGCGCTAGCTACAGGCTGCGTGACTCCACTGATAGCCGAGGGAATATCATTGAGCGACGTATCGTTCATGGCATCCTTAAGTTTGGGATACCGCGCCAATTCGCGGACGTATTCACGTGGGTTGGTGAGCAGTTGTCCATTAACGTAATTACGAAGCGCATCGCGTTCGGTAATACCTAAGCGGACTTCTGAATCGGGCCTTTTTACTTTGTCGCAAAAGGCTTCCAATGCGGCTAAGTTTGGCCGAGCAAACTGCACTTCAACTGGTGGAGTTTTCCCGTGATCCATAAACTTACCCTCCAATATTTTTCCAAAACGCTCCATGCGTGTGGCATCGTTCGTCTTCAATGCATTGTACAAGGCCAAGCCGTACTCATCTGGCCCGGGGCCATTGAGTTCCACATTCATAATGTTACGTAGAGCATTGTGGGCATCTACCACTTCGGCATTTACACGCGTACGTAGAGCATCAATATTTGCGTTAATGGTGTGCCAAGGGCCAATGGTATCGCTTAAGCGGAGTTCACGGGCGCGCTCGGCCACAATACGACGAATCTCCGTGGCATGACGATCGCCACCGGAGCCAGTAAAGCGGTCGTTGGCAAATTCTCCAGAATCATGGTTTTGGAGCTGCTCGACAAGCCTTGCTAAATCTTGAGCAGTCGCCAGGCGTACTTGTTCACGAAATGCATTGATATCTGGCGTATCTGCTCGGTTAAGAGCATCTATGGCAGCCGCTTGGTTGAATTCTGGATTTGGCATAATTAAGAAGCAAGAGTGGCATCGGTATTATCGGTATTTAGCTGCAAAATGTTCTGTGTGCTTCCAGCGGCCCGACTAACAAGTGTATTGGTAATATTGGCGAGGCGTACATTTCGGACAGTGGCGCCCTGGGTAATTTGTACGCGCAAATCTTCCGCATTCGTACCTGCAACAGGGGGCAAGAGCTTAATAGAGCCCGGTGCCAAATCTGTTGTGCCAATGCGGATCTTAAACATGTTGGTGTTGCCAGCGATGGAAATTTGACCATCTGGTTTGAGAACATAGTTTTGGCCGCGCACATTATTAATTGTGCGATCGGCTGTAACTGCTAATTCGGTTGTGCCAGCTGGGAAATCGATGCCGCCAACATTCACCGCGGCATTAGGTGCTACGGTAGGAGCGGCAGGAGGTGTGGCTAGCATTTTATTTAGTTCTTCCTGGAAGATTTTTGGATAATTTGGATTCGCAATAATCTCCTGCATGTTTGGCATGGGGAGTTCGGTAATGCGCGCAGGGTTGGCACGTTTGGCTTTAGTAGCAGCCTCTAGGAGGCCCCGCCAAATGCCAATTTGAGCCGGTGTAGGCGGTGGATTTATGGCCTCAATTTGGTTTTTGAGTGCCATTTCGGCACCAAGCTTATTGATTTGTGGCGCAAATGCTCGAGTGAGTGCATTGCCACTAAAGTTTAAAGCGAGCGTGCTAAAGAGGTTGCGAACAGTACGTGCGGCACCCTCTGGGCCACCTAAAAACGCTTGAACATTGGGAGGCAGACGACCGACCATATCGGTAATGCGTCCATCAATTTGATTCATCTGCATGTTTAGACGTTGTTCGGGCGTTAGTGTTTCGGCTGTACGGCCAGGTGTGACTTCGGCAGCTAATGCATTTAAATTTTTACGGAGATCTTCGATTCGTTCTACTCCAAACATTGGACCAGAACGCTCAGCCAGATTTAATTGCTGATTCACAGCTTGAAATATTTGGCTGAGTGAAACCTGGAACTGACGCCAGGTTTCAGTACGCCCATGTAGGCTCTGCATGTTGCGCAAGTCATTTTGGAATGCTGTCCACTGTGGCGAATTCAATCGAAAAGTTTTAGCTAACATTTCGCCCTGCAAGCCTCGTAATTGAGTTTGCAAACGTTCGCGAACTTCTTTAGCGGCAATTTCTTCGGGTGTATTTGGAATTTCGCGAGGTGGAAGTGGTGCACCTGTTGGAGCGCCAAATGGAGTATCTGGACCTGGCATAGAAAAGTTGGGAAGCGAGAGAGAAAGAGGAGATTACGCGGGGACTACGAGGCCTTGAGGCATTACTTGCATGGCACTCTGTACAGCTAGTTCAATAAACTGCTGAATTTCGTTTTCAAACGGATTGGGTGCTTTGGCTTCGGTCAAAATTTTCTCCAACTTACTACACTGTTCTGGGCTCATGTTTGGAATGTTTATGAGCCAATACTCACGTTCTGTTTCGGTAAGAATGGCACTGAGTTGCACGAGCTGACGGAGGCCATCGCGATCTGGTGTAGTCATGTGTGTGTGAGGGAAATCTAATTATTGTACCACGAAATTGCTTTTCTCTCAAGAATGTCCGGAGTACCCAGGTCGTAAAAAAGCGAGTATCTTGGTAGATGTTTCCCCCTACTTCTCTATGAACATTCAGCACTTCGAGAAAGGTTTATACTACAACGATCAAGATTTACTCATTTTGGCTCGCAAAATTGGAAAATTGGCTACGTTTTGTAAGCGCGTGAAAGACGAGGAGTCGATGATTCGCGTAGAAGCTGAGCGCCGCAATACCAAAAAACAGCGCGATTCCATTGAGGTAAAAGTGCAGGTGATACTGCCAAAAGCGAAGCTTTTTGCCGATTCGCTCCGTGGTTCGGCTTTAGAGGCGCTAGATCGTTGTGTCGAAAAACTAGAGCCACAGATTAAGCGCTATAAAGAATTGCACACCGGTAAAGCTTTGGCACAT
>CAZLUF010000024.1:0-12838 GCA_964562645.1 uncultured Candidatus Peribacteria bacterium | reverse complement strand
TAGCGCGGGTAAACAGATCGCGTACGCGGCTGGCACCCACACCAACGAACATTTCGACGAACTCGGAACCAGCGATAGAAAAGAACGGCACACCGGCCTCGCCGGCTACGGCGCGAGCGAGCAGTGTTTTACCAGTACCAGGAGCACCAACTAAGAGCACACCCTTAGGGATCTTGGCACCGATATTCGTGTACTTTTTGGGGTTCTTGAGGAAATCGACGACTTCCTGCAGATCTTCTTTGGCTTCCTCGGCCCCGGCTACATCGACAAAACGAGTCTTTACCTGACGAGCATCAGCAATACGGGCTTTCGATTTTCCAAAAGACATAGCCGAAGACTGGCTTTTGGCAATACCACGGAAGAGCCAAATAACTCCAGAAATCACTAAGACAAAAAAGAGAATATCGGGCAGTAATGCCATGAACATGTTGCTGGCCTCGCGGTCTTCGACCTTTACCACCGTAGGATTTTGAGGATCATTCCAGCCTAAGTCGCTCACGTTCGTCTGCGACTCTTTATACGATCGAATGACCGTACCATCTTTGAGCGTTGCATAGACGCGATTATCGCGAATGAGCACCTCGGTGTACTGCTTGGAGGCATACCCCTGAGTTATCTGACTGATCGGTACTTCTTTGGCATCGGTAAACTTTCGTTCCTGATCGCGCTCTGGATTTAACAAGAACGAGAGAGACAAGAAAACGAGTACGCCAAACAACAGCAAACTAATGAGCCACTGTTGACGATTTGGTGAGGGGCGATTTGGGAGTTGCACCAAGCGAGGATAGCAGGAAAAGCCGCGTCCGAAAACACCTAAGACTACTTTTTACTTGGCGCGGGGAAACACCTGGCAGGGATTACGCATATCGGTATCTGGCTCTAGCACAATGTTCCAATACTGAGCCATGGCGCCGCGTTGGCAGGGCATCACTTCGAAGTTATCGCGTATGTGCACGGCACTATCGGATCGTACTTGGTAGATAAACAACAATTTACGATTATTTGCCCAAGCTAAGTTACGAACAGTAGCGGCAGCAGCCGGAAAGAAAGGCTCTACATACACTACCGCCTGGTTGCGATCACCATAGAGCGCCTGCGTGTAGTACATGCCCCAATCGGTGACAACGTACAGGTAGTTGGAAGCCAAGTATGGATCATTCAAAAAACGATTAATAGCTGCGCGCCCTGGATCATCGGTGGGGCGTAGGGTCAACCGCGACATCACCACATAAAGACCCACATTGGCTACCACAAAGATCGCCAAACTTGCGGCAGCAATTAAACGCAGTGCCGTACGCCAAGAATTCGGCTTCCATTTAGGCTGTAGCGCTGCAAAAGTGTACACGCCAGCGAGCACCAAAAATGGAAAAGCGAGCACTGTATGATGCATAAACGATGCATTTTTTGTGGTTACAATAGCTACAAGCGTAAAAAGGAATGCCACGTAACAGGTGGCCGCCCGCGCCTGCAGCTCATTTTTAGGTTTAATGTGTCTAAGTAAGAACAGGCAGAGTGGCACACTAAGGTACACCAACAACGAAAAGGATTTTAGGAGAGTATCGGCTGCTGGTACCGCAAATTGGCGCTGCGCAGCGGCTAATGGATTGAGGAGATTTGCAATAATACTGGAATTAAACCAAGAACCATCGAGCCAATCCGTAAGCCCATATTTGGGGGAATCCCACATTTGCCTGAGCATGACAAAATCGTTGCTAACCCCCGGCGAAGTTCCAAACATAAAGAGCGATACCAAGAACGTAAACACGCCCAGAGCCACCAGTATGTGCACCAACGTGCGTGTTTGCCGAGCTGGCGCCCATATCACCGCCCGATGCACATAGAGCTCGTGGCAGAATAACAGGAGTATTCCTGGCATCATCCAAAAATAGGTGAGCTTAGACCACACTCCAGCCGCCAGTACCACAGCCGAGAGAATCATTGGCCACGCCTTGAGTTTTTTACCCCAGTACTGCCAGAGCCATAGGGCCACAAACACCGAGGTGGTTTGGTATCCTACCGGACCCACATCGGCCAAATGCATCATGGCATACGGAAAGCAAAGCAGGAGCAGTAACACGCCCATGCTTGGCCTTACGCGCAGAACACGGGCAATAAAAATGCCCTGCACGAGCAGGAACAGAAATCCAAAAAACCGCAGAGATATCGGGTTAGGCCACAGCCACAGGAGCGGCCAATACAGTAAAGCATGCACATTCCCTACATAGGCATTGGCTCGTAGTGGCCAAGTGAATGTTTGCAATAAGGTTAGGTCGTACCCTGTGCAACTTTCGCGAAATGTATTTAGGAAATTATGTGGATAGAGATAGCAAGCCAAGACATGGTGAGCCAAATGCTCATCCATATCCGGTGGCACCACCGACGTAAATACATAGGCCAAAGCTAGCCCAAATAGGAGAAGGAAGCCCAGTTCCAGCCAAAGCCAGCGCCACTGTAGTACAGCTGCAGAAGTAGATTTTGGCCGTGCAGACGAGCGTCCGGATGACGCTTTAACAGGACTCACGGGAAGAAAGCGTATCATGTGGATACTGCGCGGTATACACTTTTGTGGTATACAGCTGGTACGCTTTCGCTGCAATATACTTCTTTTTCATTTATGACCACTGCTCCAGATTCCTCTACCCCAAAATGGTTACTCCCCATGCTCTTTGGCGTGGTCACCGTTCTCTCGTTTCTAACATTCTTCTGGCACTACGAACAGCCACCCTATGTTTTTTGGGACGAAAACTACCACATTGCCAGTGCCCAAAAGTATTTGCATGGTGTGTACTTTATGGAACAGCACCCACCACTCGGTAAATTACTGGTAGCCTTGGGCGAAAAGCTCCTGCACCCCAATTACCAAACCGACCAATTTTTAGGGACTGACTACGGCACAAACTTTGGCGAGAACTTTTCGTTCGCCGGTTATCGCTTCTTCTCGGCGTTCTTAAGTTGGCTCACTGCCCCGGTTCTGTTTTGGATCTTTTACCTAGTCACCAAACGAAATCCCCTCTTTGCCTGCTTACTGAGCTTTCTCTACATCTTCGATAACGCCCTCATTGTGCACTCGCGCGGCGCCATGCTCGAAGGTCCGCTCCTGTTCTTTTCGGCTCTCACCATTCTGTGGGCCATCCTTCTGATGCGAGACCACACCTGGAAGTGGCTCAGTTGGCTCAGCGTTGCCTTTGGTGTGTCGTTTGGACTTGTGACCACTACCAAAGTACTTGGCTTAGTCTTTATTCTGTTTGTGCCAGCCATTGCCTACCTGCTATGGCCCAGTCGCCAAAAAATTCTGACCTTTATTGGCCTGGCTGGAATCAGTTTTATCGCCGTGTATTCCACCGTGTGGTACGTGCACTTCACACTGGGTCGCACGATTAATCCCCAATTACCTGACCAGGGGTACTACCAGGCTTCGGAGGGCTATAAAGAAATTCTTACCACTGGTAAGCAAGGTTCCCTGCTCGCCTACCCAATAATGTTGCGCGACTCACTAAAATTCGTACGACACTACAACAACGGCGCACCTCGTCTCGACTTAGGTAAAAAAGACGAAAATGGTAGCCCATTCTTCTTCTGGCCTTTTGGCGCCCGTACCATCAACTACCGCTGGGAAACTCCCGATGGTAAAGAGTATCGCTACCTCACCCTAGTCCCAAACCCTGTGGTCTGGTTTACCGCTTTGGCTGGTGTCATTGTAGCCTCCATTGTGTACTTTGCTTCGTTTTTGGTGCCACTACAGCACCAACTGAAGCAGAAGTATTTGCTGGGCGTATTTTTGGGTATTTACTACAGTTACATGCTGGCCGTGAGCCAAATAGGGCGTGTGATGTACCTGTATCACTACTTCATACCACTATTCCTGAGTTTCATTATTTTTGGAATTATCTTCCAAGAAGTTCCCATTCTCACGCGCTGGAAAATTACCGAGCACCATCGCGCCACATTCCTAATGATTCTGGCTGGCTTCATCTTCTTGGCATTCCAGTTCTACCGCCCCTTCTCGTATTACACGCCTCTCACAAACCGCGAAGTAGAGGCGCGCGCCCTTGTCCCACTGTGGGAACTCAGCTGCGCCACTTGCGAGCGCGTTAATGGACTGGTGATCCCCAGCAAATAACCTTCGTATCACTACGACCAAATAGGACTCCTCGGAGTCCTATTTTTTATTACTGGCCCGCAACTCTTTTTTAATTTTCCGTAGACCCCACAACTCCTGAAACATACGGATGATGACATATAATTTTGCGCCAGTTGGATTCCCAGCTGTACGTGGATAGTGCTCAATATCAATGGTTTTCCAAGGAATATGCTGCTCTTGGAGACGCAAGAAGATCTCGGTATTAAAGAGCTTCTCGACGCCATACACCGGGCGAATGTTAGGCCAGAGCTCGCGCGCAAAAATCTTAAACCCGCAGTTTACATCGCGCACCCACACCCCCAACACCAACCAGTTCATTAGACCCAGAATTTTACCAAACGAATTACGCACGAACGAATCGGCACGGCGGCGGCGGCGCCCCGTGACAAACGTATGCGTAGCCAAATGTGGGACTAGTGCCTCTAGGCTCTCGATACGGAACTGGCCATCGCTATCCATAAAGCCCACCACAGGCTGAGTGGCAGCATCAATACCACTGCGGATCGCCAAACCGTACCCCTGATTCACCTGGTGCTGCACCACACGTAGCTCGCTGAATTCGGATCGTAACTTTTCTAAAATAACTGCCGATTGCTTGCCGGCCTCCAGATCGGTCGCGCCACCTTCCTTGGCGCGCAACCAAGCCGATACCTCACGTACCGTACGTTCGATATTTGCCTCTTCGTTGTAACACGGAAGAACTAGCGAGAGCGCGAGAGTGGCCATAGAGATAATATACGTATTTTTAGTTTTTCTGTCAAAAACTCACGCCAGCGCGAACGACGTGGTTTAGGCAAGAGCACCCCCTTTGATAGCTGATAGAACAACACAGCCGTTACCACTACAAACGTGTTCGCTAGCACACCGCTCCAGCCTGGAAAGGTACGGAAGAAAAAGCGATCGACATTGGTAAATGGGAACACTGCCAGCAAATTGAAGTAGGCAGCCAGAGAAAGAGCTACCATATGCCAGATATACCGCGGCTGTACTGCAGCCAAAACGATACCAAATATCACAAACGGATAACTGTAGCGCTCATGAATTTGCACATTCAGCAAAAAGAAGCTGAGGGCACATAGGCACAAGGTAGCCATAATGGCGGTATCACGATGTTCGAGTGAACGGTAGGAGCGCAAAACCAAATGCAACTTCCATAGCAACACACTAAACGCTGTAGCGCACAAAAACAGACCGATAGTTTTGTAGGTGAAGCCATACAAAAAAACCTCACGACTATCAATGGCATTCGCCTGGGCATGAAACAATACCCACCACAAGTTATAAGCACTTAAGCTCAAGCCCGGGAACATATCGACGAACGTGGTGTAAATACGCCACACATCGGCCGAATGTCCGGCGACTATAAACGGATAAATGAAAACGGCCGCCGTGAGAGCAAAGCCCATCAAAGACAATAGCACGCTACGCACACCGCGATGGAGGAGTGCCAGGCCAATGACCGGCACAAACACGATGGCCTGGAATTTACAGAGCAGAGCCAGGGCAACACACACGCCCGTAAGCACAAAGAGTTCGCTACTCAGAGCCAGGACTGCTGCGAACGAAAACAGTGTAAAGATGCCATCGGTTTGACCCCACACTGCCGAGTTATACCAAATCACTGGATGTGCCATATACGCAGCTAGTGCCAAAGAAGCCACCATGGCACTGCGATACTTGCGTACAGCCAGGTAGAGTAAACCACCACTGACAAGATCGAGTATGACTGCCGGGAGCTTAATGAGAATGGGATACCAATGAAGGAATTCATAACTAACCGCATGAATGAGCCAGTAGTGCAATCGCGCACTAAATGAGTAGAACAGAATTGTGAGCGGTGGATAATTGGGAGCCGGCACACCGGGGTGCGGCCGGTAGATTTCGGTATACCCAAAAATAGCCATGGTACGCCCCCACATTTCTTCTAGAGTCATATCAAAACTGTAGCCAGGCAACGAAATGAGAGACAGACGCAGAAATAACCCGAGCAAGAGGAGGCAAGTCACTATAACCGCTGGACGAAAAGACAGGCTAAAAAAGTGTGATCTTGGTGCAAAAAATTTAAGAAGAAATTTGCGCATACTACAACGAAAGAATGAATGCCAAACCTAATGCCGAAGTAAAGTAGCACAGCCCGAGCACGGCCTTCTGCGCCCATTTAGGAATTATGTATGCACCAAGAAACAACAGTGTAGATGCTGGTAGTACCAGCGCAGAGACGTATCGAAAATCTTGGCTGGTGGCAAACGGCGACACCCAAACGAAACAGATGTGCCCCGCAATAAGTATGCTACTGAAAATTAACTGAGGCACATGCTCCCATTTACGCAACGCCTGCACTACACCTACCATGGCAAGACCAAGTAAAAGCATCCAACTAACCGCGAGCCAACGAGCCATATTTTCGGCTGTACGTTCGTAATCGTACTCACCAAACAAATAGGTAATGAAGTTGTATTCAAAAAAGTATTCCCGCCGTTCCCCACCCCAGGCATCGGCAAATGGATGGCGGTAGATTTGCCAAGGATTGAATACCAGCAAATGCGACCAGTGAGGTGAAATACGCAATTCCGTGTTGAGCGAATCGATATTGCCTACCACATTACGATCTAAACTGGTCCCCGCGCGTAACTGTATAGTGCCGCGAAGTACACCTACAGCCCCAAACGCCAGCACAGCGCATAGGCAGGGCACAAGTACAATAGCAAAGCGGCGACGCAGCGAGCCTGTTGCCGAACACAGTAAAAGCACAAATACTGCCGGTACCAATACCAAGGCAGACCCTTTGGCTAATACAGCCAGGACTAGCGCCAAGCTCAACCAGACGAGACTAGTAATTTTTCGATGCTTCCACCACTGCATGGCAAAAATAAGCACGCCCATAAGTAGCGGCAACACCAGCACATCATTGTTGAGGCGTGCAGCCATGAAAACCACACTCGGCACCGTGGCAAAGGCACAGAGTATTGCCACGCGTAATTGGCGCAGGTAGGCAGCCGTACCATTCACAGTAAGATGCAACCAGTACGCGCCGGCTACTAACGTGAGGCAGGAGGTAATCCAGGCAAAAATTTGAAAATGAAACAAAATAGCATGCTCAGAAAATCCGCACCATTCCATGAGTGACCACCAACTTCCGAGTGTGATGTAGTACAGTGGTGGCTGCCACGACTCCCAGCCGGAAAAGGCTGCCGGCAGTGCCCAGTGCTCATGGATGTAACGCGCATATTCCAAGTGCCCCCCTACATCGTGCCCACGCGTCCAAATAGTGGTCGCAAACATATACACCAGGCGTAAAGCAAACCCACCCAGCAGTACCGCTACCGTTTCTACTGCAAACACTTTGGCAAAACGCCGTAAGACTGTATAGGCCGTACCGAGTAAACCAACAATAAGTGCCAAGTCTGTCACAACTGTGCGCCAATCGCTCAAGGACGGTTCTAAAATAAATGTCACACCGCCGATTTCGTTGTAAATGCGAGCAGTAAGGGCATTGCGACCCGTCTGAACATATTCCGTAAGATCGACCTCAAAGCCACGCTGGTAATCACATGGATCCTTCAAATCGGGATACTGTTTGACGTTAATAATCAGTAAACGCAAACAGTTATCGGCATGTAATAGATATTTACGCGCCGTGTACCAATGTACATCAAACTGAGTCCAAAGATTCACAACGGCCTCGGGCGTTTCGGTTAACAGAGGCATTTCTGTCGCTACCAACTCCTGCTTATTGACCATGTACTGCGTTTCTGTGAATACCGGCATAATGGCGTTGTGTGCCACCAGACCAAAGAGCAATAGGCTTGCAAACCACACGCCCGAAAATCGCCGGACACGGGCCAATGCCAGCTGAGCATATGATGCAAGCATAATTCGCTTCACAGGTGCCAAGTGTAGCAAAGCCAGTGTTATTTTGCTGGCACGTAGCCTTGCGCTTCGGCCTGCTCCGCATTCTGAAAGTACACACGGGTATCTGCCGCCAGCTTCTCGGCCCGTGGATCGCCAAGAGAATAATAGAGTTTGCCGTTATTACTGGCTACAAACTGCATGCCTGCCGGAGCCTGCACACGTTCGATCGGCACAATCGTATTAAATGGGATCACAAACGTACCATCTGGCTTAGAGTCCAACGGCTCGGTGCCAACAAATACCCGCACATCGCCCTGTACGCGACCTTGTAGAACCTGATTCCGAACATCATCGATTTCCACCACTGGAACAGGCAATCGCACATCTGGAGCAAAGGTGAGCACTGGCGACTGTGACCTAAATGCAGCGGAGTACCGACCAATAATAATTCCCATACACAAAGCTCCCACCAGTGCCACTAGGAAACCGAATGGGAGCGATGTGCGAAAAGACATAGTTACTGAGGATTAGCAGCTGGAGCTGTATCTGTAGCTGGAGCTGGGTTAGCGGCGGGTGGTGTAGCTACCGGAGCCTTTTTAGCAGCAGCTGGAACAGATTTAGCGCTGCTCTGTGTGCTTGGCACCACTGGTTGCAATTGCACTGGAATGACATCGAGTACTTTGCCCTCCTTGGCATCAAAGAGGATCGCGCGCTCAGTTGTGACTACCAGGTAATCCCCGTTTTTAGCCGTGTTGTAGAACGCGTTCTTCTTGCGCAGTGTTTCTACATCGACAATGGCAGCGACCGTTGGCTCAATGCCATCTGGCAGTGCATACACTTTGCGTAACTGAGCCACTACTTTGCGAGCCTCTTCCTTAGATTCGGTAGTATCGCCAGTAGTACCTTTGTCCATTTTCATAGTCATACGCTCAAGTTGCTGCTTAGTAGCTTGCAAATTGAACATGGTCACAGCCAGTAGCACCAAGAGTGCTACAACAACAATAGCGGCAAGAGGACGAGATTTTGTACCAGGAGTAGCATTCATAGAACGATGGGGAAGAAATGGAATATCAGAGACACGATCTGTCGGAGCTCAGAATAATGGTGGAAAGCAAACGATACAAGCGCCAACTGGTTGATCTTACGGTATGATCTCCCCATGATCAGCCCAGCCACCCTTGCCCCTTTTCTCCATACCACACTCAATCGAACCGAGCTTTCTGGCTTAGGGAAGCGCTACGAAGGCAAAGTGCGCGATGTCTATACGCAGGCTGATACTGTCATTCTCATTTCTACCGATCGACAGTCGGCCTTCGATTACCAGTGGTGCGCTATTCCATTAAAGGGCCAGGTACTGAATCAACTGAGCACCTGGTGGTTTGAGCAGGTGAAAGATGTGATGCCTACTCATGTACTGGCCTGCCCAGATCCAAACGTCACCATTGGTAAAAAACTCCGCATGATCAAATTTGAAATTGTGGTTCGGGCCTACCTCACTGGTTCTACTTCCACCTCGGCTTGGGTCAACTACCAAAACGGTGTACGGAACTTCTGCGGGAATCCCCTGCCCGAAGGCATGAAGAAGAATCAAAAACTCCCCCAGATTATTTTTACGCCCTCAACCAAACCCGAGACCGGGCACGATGTATCACTCAGTCCAGAGGAACTGGTGAAGTTAGGCGTAACCACACCTGATGAAATTTCTCGTGTACGTGACTATGCGTTAGCCTTGTTTGCTCGCGGCCAACAAGTAGCTGCTGCACGTGGTTTAATTTTAGTCGATACCAAGTACGAAATGGGGTACGACTCAGAGGGAAATTTGTGCGTAGGCGACGAAGTGCATACGCCCGATTCCTCGCGCTACTGGATCGCCAGCAGTTATGAAGAGCGCTTTGCTAAAGGCCTGGAGCCAGAATCTCTCGATAAAGAGTTTTTCCGCTTATGGCTCAAAGAGCAGGGTTTTGTGGATGACGGTCGACCACGTCCAGTGGTGACCGACGAGGCACGAATGATGCTGGCCCAAAAATATATCGAACTATACGAACGCGTAACCGGCCAAACATTTGTACCACCGAGTTCACCCGATGTGCCGGGACGCATCGCCAAAAACCTTCAGGCGTATCGGCAATAATTACGGACGATTCGTAAACTTTTTACGAGCCTATTTAGAGATCTCCGTTGGCAGCAGCAGCTTCCACGTTTGATCAATACCATGCTCGGCGATGTATCCTTTGTTGACCTCTAGTGCATAGCGAGCAGGCGCAGCTGAGGGATAGGAAGGGCAAGGATCAGCCAAGCACGGCTCCATAGTCGCCGTCGAAACCAATGATCCATCGGCTGCAAAATAGAGAATATCGAGGGGGATCTTGGTATTCTTCATCCAAAAATAGAGTGGCTGAGGCTCGGAAAACACAAACAACATGCCCTGGTTTTTCGGCAATTCGGTCCGGAACATTAAACCTCGCTGCTCTTCTTCGGGCGTATCGGCAATTTCGACATCTATCTCTACCGAACCATTTTCCCCCTGTAAGTGTAAGCGCTGCATGCCAGCTGGCACCGACGAACACGCGGTGAGCAGGAGGAGGAATGCCGAAAGTAGAATGTGCTGAAACATAGAATAGTCGTAACGAAAGAATTACATCCGCAACGCGGCTATCGCCTGCTTACGATCGGTCGCTTTAAACACGGCACTACCCGCCACTAAATTATTAGCTCCAGCCTCGCGACAGAGCGGCGCGGTCTTGGCATCTACTCCCCCATCCATTTGGATCATAAGGTCTGGGTACCGGCTGCGCAGTTCACGGACTTTCGCTAGCACCTCAGGCTTAAACGCCTGACCACCAAAGCCGGGCTGAACGGACATTACTAACACTAAATCAATATCGGTAATCACATCTTCAATAGCTGTCAGTGCCGTACCGGGGTTAATGGCAATTCCAGCTGTGGCTCCCCCAGCCCGAATGCGTTTAATAATGGCCAACAGATCGGCCGTGCTCGGTATTGGCTCGGCATGGAAGGTAATGTTATGGACTTTGAGCGCCAAAAATTCATCCAAACGATCGGCGGGATTGGTGACCATTAAGTGGATGTCGAGCGGTACGGTGGTTTTGAGGCACTTGAGTACCGGAGCCCCAAAACTGAGGTTTGGCACAAAGTGACCATCCATGACATCTACCTGGATCCACTCGCAGTGCGGGGCGATATCATCGACCTCGGCCTGAAAGCGACCAAAATCGCAGGAGAGAATGGAAGGAGCAATAATGAGTGGATGAGCCATAACCAAATTGTAGCACGCTTAAGAGCTAAAGTGGGAATTCACTCCAATTCTGTAGATTTTGCAAACATCTGAGGTACAATCGCCGCCTTCTTTTCTCTTATGAACCGACCTGACTTCCAAGAAGCTCCTCCTCAGCACTTCACAAAAATTGCAGATTTGAAGCGCGAACATCTCGACTGGGTGTTGGCCCAAGCACAGCAACTACGCGTGCCCGTGCGTTCTAAATTAGCTACAAACCTGCCACGTATTCTCGACGGTCGTAGTATTGCTTTTCTTTCTACCAAGGAATCGCTGCGAACCGGTGGCTCTATTGAGCAGGCGGCAGCTTTACTCGGTGGTGGCTCCAAGTTTATAGGCAAAGATTCTTTACTGGATGAACTCGGCAAACCACGCGAACCGTTTGACCACATGGCCCATTGTTTAGACGAAATGGGTTACCCAGTAGTTTTTGCACGTGTACACAAGCATGCTCAAATACTCAAATTGATCGAAGGCAGTGAACTGTCGCACGTAGTAAATGCGCTCTGCGACGAACATCATCCACTGCAAGCCTTGGCCGATGCCGAAGCATTGCGTATCAATACCGATAGTAAGCGCCCCAAGGTAGTCTTTACAGGCGATGGCAACAATGTAGCCAAATCGCTTGGTGATGTGTCGGCCATGCTCGGCTGGGATTTTGTGCACACCGGACCAGAAGAACGAAAAATCAAACCAGCAAACTGGCAAGAAATGGAACGCTTAGCTGCCGAACACGGTGGTACTGTGCGCTATATTAGGAGACCAGAAGAAGCCGTAGAAGGTGCCAGTATGGTGTACGCCGACGTCTTCGCCTCTATGGGCGAAAAAGGCAATAAAGAGCAATTGGAAATGATGATGTCTCCTTACAAAGTCACTGCTAAGTTAATGGAGCAAGCCGGTCCAAATGCCAAGTTTGGTCATTGCCTACCAGTTGATCCGAACTACAGCGAAGTAGAGCCAGAGGTAGTAAACGACCGCACACGATCGCTGGTGTGGACCATCGCTGGCTGCCGCACAGATACTACAACCGCCGTTTTACGTCTACTTCTCAGAAAGTAAGCCCCAGCGCTAACATCGAAACTGGAATTAATACCGCCGTCGCTGCCGTACTGATAAACACGGCGGCGGCGGCTTTGTCCGGGTGTAATTTAAACTCTGTGGCATATGCCACTGTATTGGCTGCCAACGGCACTACGGCTACTACGAGCAGTACTTGAGCCTGCAATGGCGTAAGTACATGGAGCCATGCCATATCGGCCCGTACTGCCAACCAGGCCAAGAGCGGCCAGCCCAGGTGTTTCGCCATGAGAGCAAGGCCTGTGAACTTGGCATCGCTCAAGAGATGCCGCACATGCGGCAGGCTGAGCCCCACGAACATCATGCCAAAAATGGAGTAGGCTGCTCGAAACCCCTGGCCTAATTCCACAGCGAAACTAGGTAGCGGGTAGCCGCTAACATTCCAGAGTAAGCCAAGCAAAAAAGCGTACGGCAACGGAAAACGCACCACGCGGTTAAGAGCCAAACGAATGCCACGTGGACCACCGGCCATC